>NZ_JANSIF010000001.1:0-109203 GCF_047461935.1 Synechococcus sp. R55.4
GTTGACCACCTGTCAACAAGAGCGGGTGGCTGCGGCCATTGCTGAAATCCTCTCAGAAAAAACCTGCCCGTAGCACTGGTTATGGTGATTTCAAATTACACTGAAGCAGCTTGTAGATTCCAGACCTCTTTCTCCTTTGGAGAGGGGCCGGGGATGAAGGAGTGATGAGGGGACTGCGGTGTTGTGGAAACGAAGCCGAAAACTAGTTCCACTACTTCAACAGACGGGAAACCTGGGGATCTTCTCCTCAGAGCAGAAATCAGGGCGCCAGGTTCGTTTTCTGCGCCGCTTCCGCTTTACCCGTATTGGGGGGCGGTTTGTCGGGATCGCCCTGTTGGTAAGTATTGCTGCTTTCAACACCGGCAACAATCCCCTGTATTTGTTGCTGGGAATGCTGCTCAGCCTTATTCTCATCAGTGGTACCCTCTCTGATCTTACCCTCAAAGATCTGGAGGTCAGCCGGCAGTTGCCTAGCCGCATTTTCGCTGGCCAGCCTGTCTTAGTGGGTCTCACGCTGGTCAATCGCAAACGGCGCCTGCCCAGCTTCTCGTTGCAGGTGAGCGAACGCATTGAGGGGCTGAGGCGGGAAGATTGGCCTTCCAGCTATGTTTTGCGGGTGGATCCCGGTGCCAAGGTGGACACTTTTTATCAGCATACTTTTTCAAAGCGGGGAGTCTGGCAGTTGCAAGGTTTTGAAGTTGCCACCAGTTTTCCATTTGAACTCTTCCGCAAGGCGGTAGAGATTAGGGATCCCCAAACGGTGATCGTGTTTCCGCGGCTCGCCCCGGTTCAAGGATTGGCGCTGTGGGATCAGCTCAGCAGCGGCAACCAATTGCGCCCCCAGCCTGGTCGAGAGGGAGACTACCTGAGCTTACGGCCCTACCGACCCCACGACGATGTGCGTTCTGTCCACTGGAAGATCTCGGCCAAACGGGATCAACTGATCGTGCGGGAGTTGGAGCGTCCACGAGCCCAGGCCATCACCCTCTGTTTTGAAAACCGCTGGCAGCCCCAGAAAGAGAGGCCCGAGATCCATCGAGACAAGTTGGAGCGAGCTGTAGAGCGCTGTGCCGGGATCCTCTTCTACTTGATGCGAGAAGGTTACCCGGTAGCACTTGTTACGTTACAAGAGCGGACTCCTTTTGGGTCAGACCTGGCCCATCAAGATCACCTGCTGACCGTGTTGGCACGACTTACTTTTGTCGGGGATCCCCAACTCAACTCTCAGCTAAAAAGAGAGCCTGATCCCTCTGTCGAGTTTGACCTCACCCCTCAAGATCGCTGTGTGCTGCTGGCCCATCCTGGCCAGGATGGAAAATCTGCCCCGGCCCATCTCATCCACACGGGATCGCTGTTGCAATTTATCCCAATTGAGTGAGCTTCAGGCCCATTTTGATAGCAGGATCCATCTGAGATTGTTTGGAAAGCTTGGGCGCAGATCCTTGCAAAGCTTTAGGTTAAACTGCTGAAGAAGTGGTGGTTCACTGCTCCAACTTTTGTCGCAATTCTGGAATGGCCCGCCGCATTTGTCGATAGCCCTCCTGAATAATCGGATCTGCTTGATGAAAATCGAAGATCCCATACTGGCTCAGCTTGGGTTGTAAGAGCAAATCCGGCGGATGTTCGGCTAAAACACTGCGGGTAACGATTTGCTCCATCACGTTCAACGTCTTGCCAATAACGTCGAAAATATTGGGACCAGAGGGCTCATCTGGAAACCATTGGCTAATTTTTTCTTGGATCCCTTGTTGTAGGGATTGATAGCGTTTGCGAATGCGGGTGATGAAGTTGGTTTCTTCTTCGATCACTTCTCCTTCAGCATTCAAGCGCTGTCGCCGTTGAAGGGTTTCTTCCACCTCTGTTTCTTCCAGTTGCGACTCCACATCCGCGGGATCCACATGGTTGAGATTGACCGCAACAACAACATCGGCCCCCATCTCTCGCACCACCCGCACTGGCACTGGGTTGACAATGCCCCCATCTCCGAGATAGCGCCCTTCGTAGTAAAAGGGTGTAAAGATCCCTGGGATAGAGATGCTGGTCCGCACGGCATCTGCCATTTTGCCCGAACGCAACAGCACCTCCTGGCCTGTGATCAAGTCGGTAGCCACACAGCAAAAGGGGATCCCGGCCTCTTCAATACACAGCTCTTGCAAATGTTCTGTCAGCAGCTCATAAATTAATTTTGTTGCCATCCAGCAGGCCACAGGTGGGAAAGACCACATCAAACAAAGACAGGATCATCTTCCAGTTGAGATCTCGCACAAAGTCTTCCAGCTCATCCAGTTCTCCCGCTGCATAAATGGCTCCCACAAAAGCGCCAATGCTCGTCCCGGCAATGTAGTCAACGGAGATCCCAGCCCGCTCTAGAGCTCGAATCACACCAATATGAGCCCATCCCCTCGCTCCGCCGCTGCCCAGTGCTAATCCCAGTTTTTTGCCCATGATTGCTCCCTCAAAAAGAGACCCAAAAGACCTCAAGAATCCTAAACCTTGCTCCCTCTAACAATTAGGTACCTGCCCTTTCCCGCAGATCGGAAGGCAGATAACTGCGTTCCCCTAAGATTTCCAGAAGGGGGCCATAGCGGTCGAACTTGACCACGCTGACCGAGGCGGCCAAAACCTCAATGCGATCCCGGTAGCGACCCAGGTCGATGCCCAGCAGGCTGCAGAGAATAACCCGAATGGTGGCCTTGTGGGAGACGATCAAGACGTGGCCGCCTGTCCATTTTTCCTGGATCTCGGCCACAACCGGCATGGCCCGATTGGCAATTTGCACGGCGGTTTCGCCCCCCGGAGGGGCGTTCCAGGCCGGCTCGGTCATCCAGCGCCAATAGGCTTCTGGGTAGGCTTCTTGCGCCTCAGCGTGGGTTTTGCCCTCCCACTCGCCGTAGTGAATTTCTCTTAGGCCCTCTCGAATCTGCATCTCCAAGCCAACTTTCTCGGCCAGGGGGCTTAGGGTAGCCAAGGCGCGCCGCATTGGGCTGACGTAGAGAGCTTGCCAAGGGATCCCAGCATAGGCTGCGGCAAAGGCTTCTGCCATTTGTTTGCCTTCGGGGGTGAGGTCGGGATCCAGAGCGCCGCAAAAGCCGCCGGAACGGCTGTAGGGGGTTTCGCCGTGTCTGAGGAGGTAAAGTTTCAGGCTCATGGGAGATGTGCGGATGGGTGGTGAACTTCGCCACTCTAGCTCTCCTTATCCCCCTTCGGGGCGGTGGTTGGTGGTGGGGATGTAAATGCGGCTACCTGCCCACTGCAACTTTTCCCGCAGAGTGCGAAAGTAGGAGAGCTCTTTTTCCAGGATCATCAGCTTGACCGGTGTAGGCGCTTGCTGAATGTGAACCCACTGGCCGGGATTCACCGACTGAGCCAACACGCCATCTGTCCACAGGCGGGTCAACCCTTCGGGATCCGCAAGGGGCCAAATGTCCACCCTGGCTGTGCCGCTGATGACAATAGGACGGCTAGACAAACTCAGGGGACAAATAGGGGTGATGATGATGGCGTCGAGGGTAGGCTCGAGGATGGGGCCATTGGCTGCCAGAGTGTAAGAGGTGGATCCCGTCGGTGTGGCCACCAGCACGCCATCCCCGTGGTACTGATCCAAAATCTCTCCGTTGACCTCGATCTCCATGATCGCGGCGGGCAGCCGTTCTCGGTTGATCGGCTTCAGGCAGATCTCATTGAGGGCATAGTAGACTTCGCTAACCGGGCGGCCCTGGGGTTTTCCCTCTCCACGGGCGGCCAAGGGATCCCCTTGCCCCAACTGCGGCTGTTCCCAAATCTGGGCTTGCAACATCATGCGGGCTTGCAAGAAAAAATCCCCTGCCTGAATGCGATCCCAGGGATCCTGTTGCAGCACCCGCTCCGACTGGGCCAAAAACCCCAGCCTACCCCCCACTTTGATCGGCAAAATCGGGATCCCATAGGAGGCTAGGTATCGTGCCGCCGCCAACACCGAGCCATCTCCCCCCAGCACCACTGCCAGATCGATGGGATCCGAGGTGGCCTCTAGAAAGACAGGGTAGGGGTTGTGGTGCAAGCCGGTGGGAGCCGTTAACACCGTAACGCCGCGCCGGCGCAACTGTTCAGCACACCTCTGACAAGCGGCTTTGCTCTCCCGATCCCCCTCTTTGTAGGCAATCACCACCAAGCCCAAGTCCATGGTCAACCTCATCAAGGGATCCCTGTCGATTGTCCCCTTCTTCAGACTGGGGATTGCTCAGGATAATCCAGACTATCCCCCCCAAAGTTAACCAGAAAATGTTCTCTTGGACGGTGAAACCGATCACCGCAGCTCTCCCTTGAGCGTCACTGCCCCCGCCAGAGCTTTCTTCTACAACTTTTAAGTAACAGTTAAGTAAATCTGAGAAGTCACCTTGAAGAATCAACCGAAAACCCCGCCATTTCCAACCGATGGCCCCAATCCGGATCCCTGAGTTCAGCCACCGGCGTAGGCTGGTGCAGACCTCAGCAATTCGGTTTATGGTATGGACATTCCCCCTGCAATTCCTCTTCTCCAAGCTGCAAACCCATGACCGCAGATCTCACCAACCGCATTTTGGGCAACCGCTACCAGCTGATTCAAGAAATTGGTAGCGGTGGTATGGGATCCGTCTTCCGCGCCTTAGACTTACACAACAACGGCCAAGAGGTAGCCGTCAAGATCCTCTATGCCCCCATGCTGCTGAGCCGGGGCGACTTCCAGACAGACTTGCGCCGTCGCTTTGCCGAAGAGATCCGCGTTAGCACCCTTCTGGGGCAGCATCCTCGCATCGTCAAGGTTTTGGATCACGGCCAAGAGGGGGAGCAGGCCTACTTGGTGATGGAGTACCTCAAGGGGCAGGATCTGGGCAAGCTGATCCGAGAAAAAGGGGCTTTGCCGGTTCGACAAGCCGTTCGACTAGCCTTGCAGGCCTGTGAGGGGCTGCACTTTGCCCACACGTTTCAGGCCAAGGTAGAGGGTCGCGAGATTCGGGGTGTCATCCACCGCGACATCAAACCCAGCAACCTCTTCATCGAGCAAGTTTTTCAAAACGGCAAGCTCATCCCCCAACTGAAAATCCTCGACTTTGGCGTGGCCAAAACCCTGGCGGATCACACCCTCAGCCTGGGCACCCAAAAAGGGGGAGGATTTATCGGCACAGCTCGCTACGCCTCTCCTGAACAGATACGGGGCAAAGCCTTGGATGCCCGCTCGGATATCTACTCCTTTGGGGTAGTGCTCTACGAGATGCTGACGGGATCCATGCCCTTTCAGCTGGAAACCGACTCCCTGCACAGCTGGATCCACGCCCATTGCTACGAAAGCCCAATCGAGATCAACCCGAAGGCAGCCCCCCAGCCGATCCCCCCCCCTTTAGCAGCCGTGGTGATGGATTGCCTGAAAAAAAACCCAGACGAACGACCGCAAACGATGCGGGAGCTGGGGGAACGACTGCTGCAAGCCTATGACCTGACGGCAACCACCCAACTCTCTAGTGGCCAAGCCAGCACTGTGATCCTGCCCACCGGCAGTGCCAAGCCTCAACAGGATGCTCCACCCTCTTCTGACCCCAAGCCACCAATCCAAACCACCCGCAATACAGGATCAGCTTCTGGAGCCTTTGAAGATATCCGCGATGAGGATCTGGATCTCATCGAAGATGAGCCGGTCTCTCCCCCCTCCCCAGGTGCAGGGATCCCCTATTACATCACCGAGCGGGAACCCTCCTCAGCAGAAGCTTCGCCAGAAACACCGGATCCCTCCCCCCAAAGTGAGGATGAAACTCCCAAAACGCCCTCCACAGTGATCCCAGCCAGCAACGCTCTCCCGACCGTTCAGGATCCCCCTGTCGCTCGCCCTGCCACGCCGGCACGAACCGATACTCCCCGCACTCGCCCTCTGCGGCAAGCTGCCCCCCAAACGGTTCTGCAACCTTCCGACAGCAACCTGAAGTGGGTTTTGGCCGGGGGATCCCTGGGCGTTATGGCTTTGCTGGCCGCCTTTTTGCTGTGGCCACGTCCAGCGGTTCGCGATACCCAGGAACAGCCGGATCGCACCCCAACTCCCGAACCCAAGGTAGAGCCCATACGCATAGAGCCCATACCCGTAAAACCAATCCTAGGGATCCCAACTCCCGGTTCTACGCCTACCCCTACGCCCGAAGCAACCCCCACGCCTACCCCTGAGGTAACTCCAGCGCCGACACCCACCCCGACTCCAGCACCAACACCCACTCCGACACCGACGCTTACCCCTATCCCTCGATTCACCCCGCTTGTCCCTCGTACTCCTACCCCCACCCCGACTCCATCCCCCACTCCCACTGCCACACCTGCCCCAGCAACGCCAACACCTGCGGCAGAGCTGGCCCTCAGCGGCGAGTGGCTTTACGAGGGAGGATCTTTTATCTGGCAGGGATCCCTGTGCAAGGTCAATGTTGCGGCTGGCGTCCAGGAAACCGTCTCCATTCGTCAGGAGGGCAACCAGATCAGCGTTTCCTCCCCCAGCTTTTCTGAGCGCAGCGGCCAGCTTATCGGCAGCCAACTTTCTGTTAGCGGCAGGATAGGGGGTAGCGGTACCCCAACCGTTGCTTGGAGTGGCACGGTCAGCCCTGACGGGCGCGTGATTCGCGGCAGAGCCACCTGTGGCAGCGCTGACTTTGCCATCAAGCTCACCCGCCAGAGCTAGAGGCCGACACCCCCCCCTCGGTCTCCGCCGCCGCCGTCTTCCCTATCGTCTTTCTGTTGCCGTTGAGGCGGTGGAGGAGGAGCAGCAAAGCTTTCGCTCACAACTTCGATGGTGTAAGGGCCTCGCCCAGGGCTGCCCGGCCCAGCGGCTGGAGAGGCATTTTGCGCCCAGTAGCTTTGCACCTGGAGCAAGTAGCAGCGGTTTTGCCGCACGGGGATGGTTAGCTGAGAGGTGGTAAAGTTGCCAGGGGCAGCATCATCATTTACAAAAACGTCAGGATCGAATCTCCGGTTGCTATCAAAGCTGCCGATAGCCAACAGCGGATCAAAAACCTGGCTGGTCAGCCGGATCGTAACCCCCGTAACGTTGGCTGCAGAGGGAAAGTAAAGAAACGCATCTGAATAAAAGGTAAACGTGCCGGGAGGGGGTGGGAATTCCCGGGCATTTCGAAAATTGCCCTCCTCATCAAAATAAAACTCCAAAAGGCTATTCGGCCCCAAGGTTCCACTGCGCCTATCCCCCTGTCGGCGGAGGCCAATCGAAGCGAAAAAGTCTGGGCTGAAGGCTTGTTCGCAGACGTTCACCAGAGGCGGTATTGTACTCCCTCCACTTCCTCCACAACCTGCCAAAACCGCAGCCGAGGCCAAAAGGCCCAAGAACAGCCTCTGCAGGGATCCCTGCGGAGCTCTAGAAGCATTCGATGCTGGCCCTGGCATAAGCACTCCTCCGGACACCGGATGTCAATGTTCCTCTAGATTACGATGCTCTGAGCAATTCTCAGCAAAATGCAGATCACTGACAGGATTTTCCCACGTTTAGGCTTGCACCAGCCTGGGGGGGCTGTTCCGCTGTTGACCTCGAGAAGGGAGCTTCAAGGGCGTAGTGGGGCCGTTGAGCCAATTTTGTCCTCAGGAAGGGATCCAGAGCAAAACCCTTTTTCGCAGTGGGCTAACCACTACTGGCGTCGGGCTTCCTGGTGAGGAAGAAATGGGCCAGGGCTGCCACACATTCTCGATCTTCGAAGAGTAGGTGGCATCGCTGCCGAACCTCCTCAGCCATGTGGTAGCGAAACTCAGAATCGGATCCCAGTTTTACGGCCAAATCCTCATAGCTTTTCAGATCCGAGGCAATTAAACTGTCCAGCTCCATTCTTTTGAGAATGGCATAGGTATGCCGGCCCCGCATCAGCTTTCCAGGGCAAGTGATTACAGGTAACCCAATCGCAACGGCTTCTAGGGTGGTGATCCCACCTGACCAGCCGTAGGAATCCAACATGAGATCCGCACAGCGGTTGAGATCCAAGTAGTCTTGATGGTCTAATCCAGGCAGAACCAGACAGTGGTCTTCTGCATTGAGACCGTACAGGGAAAAAGCCCGGGTGAGCCGTTGCTGAAATTGTCGAGCAATGGCAGCATTGGGCAGAGCCAAGAAGACAAACTGAGCGTTGGGCACTCGTTGGGCAATAGCGGCAAAAAGATAGTCGTATTGGGGCAGATATTTACCCAAGTATTGACAAGTTAGGTAAACCACTGCATCTTCACGCAGGCCGAAATCCTCACGATAGCGCTTTTGCTGCGGCAAAACCGGCTTTTCAAAGCAAGTACCCAAATGAGGTAGCCGGATCAAGGTTTCACTGTAGTGTTCCTGAGCATTCTCCGGCTCCATTAAATCGCTGGAAAGGAAATAGTCAATCGTAGAAAGCCCAGAAGTTACAGGATGAGCCCAAGTGGAGCACTGTATCGGTGCCAGTCGCAGGGAAGCCAGTTGCAGAATGAGAGGCGAAAGGCCGATCTCCAAATACACCAAAATATCCAACTGATCCTGTAGGATTTGTTGGGCTGCATCCTCGAGGCTGCTGGGAATGTGCCTAAACACATCGGCGTATTGACGATACCGGTCTGTCATGAAGTCGGTTCTGGGATCCAAGTGATAGGCGAAGACTTGAAACTTTCGCTCCGAGTTAGCCTGTCCATCAGCCCAATTGGCGTTCAGGTACTTAACCCAACCCAGAGATAAGCGACTGTAAGAGCAAGCTCGCATGGAAGCTGAGGCAAACCCAACTCGGAGGGGATCCCCTGGTTGGGATTGGCAAGGAAGATATCTCCACTGGGAATAGCAAGCGTTGACTATGCGTTGAACAAACTGGGCATATTTTTTCTGTAAATCCAGGTCGTTGTAGCCTTGGTACTGTAGGTAGTGATTGGTTCCCAGTCCTGATGCCCACAGCGCTGTGCGACGTTGCTCCTCTGTTTCTAGGGGAGTTTCCTCAATAAGACAATCCAGATGCTCGATAAAGCGAGCACGAAAGGAGTTGAGTTCTTCCTCGCTCCGATAGACTGCTGGCAGATACAGATGATAAAACCAACGAGCCTGTTCTAACTGGGGATCCAAAGCCATTGCTTTCTCCAGGTGATCCAACGCAACAGCGTGTTCTCCTTGATCTCGACAGGCGATGGCCAGATTCAGATGCACCTGCGCCAAAGGGATCCCTGTCTGTTCATCCGAGTTTTCCAGTAGAGGATTGAGTAGGGCAATGGCTTCTTCGCTACGTCGCAGGTTAACTAAGATTTTTCCAGCTTGAAAGGCAGATCCAGCAGCGTGTGGATTCAGTTTCAGGCTTTGCTGATAACAGGATAGCGCTTCCTCCAGTTGACCCAAAGACTCATAGACGACACCCAAATTGTGGTGATACAGAGCCACTTCGGGATGTTGCTCAATGGCTTCTGCAATGAGAGCCGCTGCCAATTCCGAGTCTCCTCTGGCTTGAGCTACCGTTCCCAACAGGTGAAGGGCATCTGCATGCTCAGGAAAATCCGCCAAGATTTCGGAGTAAATGGCCTCTGCTTGCCGCAAATCTCCTGCTTGCTGGGCTTGGATCCCGGCTAGAAGTTTGTTTGTAAGTATCCAGTCTGACATCTACTACAAGATGGCTAGAAATTCTCCTGACTTGTCTGCCCAGTATAGTCATTTCAAGTGGATACAAACATCCCCCAAGCTCCACCATTAGCCCTTTTCCCAGAGGAAGAGGGGAGTTGGGGATCAACGGAACAACAGTTTCACTGCTATTGGGAATGCCCCCGTTGTGTTGCTTCTGAGTTGTTGATGTTTGGATGTCTATGTCGGCATTTCGAGGACTTGTAACTCGCTTTTCCAAACCGGTAAGCGAGGAGAAGGGCAACCTAACTCAAATCCGCTGCCACCCGGTGGGCGCAGGCAAAGCCGGAGAAGGCAACGGCATTGAGCCCTTGGCCGGGGAAGGTGCTATCCCCCACGCAGTACAAGTTGGGGATGGCGGTGCGATTGAAGGGCATGCCCAGCAAGCCCCAGGGATCCCGGCTGGGGATGGGCCCATAGGTGCCGTTGCTGCGGCTCAAGAAGCGGCGGTGGGTGCGGGGGGTGCCTATCTCCTTCAGTTCAATGTGGGATCCCAGTTGGGGCCAAAGGGCCTCCAGGCGGCGGATAAGCCGGTCGGCGGCTTGCTGTTTTTGGATCTGGTACTGGCTTGGGCTTAACCCTTGCCAGGTGGATATCCAACTGGGGGTAAAGGCATGAACAATGTGGCGGCCCGGGGGAGCCAGGTCGGGATCCAACAGGGTGGGGACGGAGACGAAAAGGGTGCCCTGCTCAGCCTCCATCTGATCCCAGTCTTCCAGGAGAATGTGGTGACAATGGCATTCGCCGGCCAGGGCCTCGGCCCGCACCCCCAGGTGCAAGCTTAAAAAGCTAGGGGATTGCTGGTAGCGTTTTTGCCACTGCCGCTCCGCCCTGGGCAGGGATCCCGGCCATAGGCGCTCAAAGGTGTCCCAGCGGGTGGCATTGGAGATGATTGTGCGGGCAAAGAGCTTTTCCCCGCTGGCCAGTTCTACGCCCACCGCCCGACCTCTTTCTTCCAGGATCCGCCGCACGGACGCTTTGTAGCGGATCTGCCCGCCATGGGCCTCTAGCCCCTGGGCCAGCTTTTGGGCGATCTGCCCCACCCCCCCTTTGGGATAGTTGACACCGCCGTAGTGTCGGTCACAAAACACCATCCCGGCATTGATGATGGGCGTGCGATCCGCCGGCACCACCGACCAGCAGTAGCACTCCATGTCCACAAAGCGCAGCAAATCCGGATCCCGCAGACAGCGCCGCGCTACCTGGCCCACATTCACCGGCAAATAGCGCGCCAAGGTCAGGCAGCCGAGGGGATTGCTCACAAAAGAACGAAATAGATAGCCCCACTCCTCCAACGAGAGCAGCTCCATGGCATTGAGGCTGTTGAAGATGGGCCACAGGCTATCGTAGAACCGGCGAATGCCGGCGGCTTCCCGGGGAAAGTAGCCGGATAGCTCCTGCAAAAACTGCTCGTAATCCCGGTGTACTCGGGGATTCAGCCCCTTGGGCAGGTGGTAGGCAATCTGCACCGGATCGGGGATAGAGTCTATGGACTGGCCCACGGCTGCCAAGGCGCGGGTCAGCAAGTTGGTGGTGCCTTGGGTGCCCAATCCAAAGATCATGGAAGCGCCCACGTCAAAGCGGTAGATCCCGTTGCCTAAGGGATCCGGACGCTCAAAATAGCCGGCACTGCCCCCTGGAATGAGGTATTTCTCCAGCACCAGCACACGGTATCCTTTGGCAGCCAACTGGCTGGCCGCGACCAATCCCCCGATCCCCGCACCGATGACGATGGCATCCCAAGCAGGGGAAGGGGTGTGCAGAGCCTGCAAGAAGGTCTGAGAAGGCAAAGTAGAGGTCAAGGGATCCCTCTGGAAACTCAAACGCAAGATCAGTATCTTTACCGTACCAGAGGTTCTAGGGTTTCCCCATGGGTTGAGCTCCCCTGGGAATGAGTTTGCCCAGATCTGCAAGATCCCCAAATAGAGATTGTGGCGCGGGCTACGGAACCGAATTCACGAATTTGCTATACAGAATCCGGCCACACGACACAGATGGTTTTGCCATGTTGGTGACCCAGCATCCTGTCTTTCGGCGCTTTTGGTACCCGGTGATGCCCCTCAGCCGATTGGAGCAGGGATCCCCGCAACCTTTCGAGCTGCTGGGAGAGAGGATCGTCCTTTGGCTGGACAAAGCCGGACAGCCCCAGGCAGCCGCAGATCGCTGCTGTCATCGGTCGGCGCAATTGTCCAAGGGAATCGTCTGTGATGACCATATCCGCTGCCCCTACCATGGGTGGGAGTTCGATGGCACGGGAGCCTGTGTCAAGGTGCCGCAACTGCCGGATCAGGCCCGCATCCCAGAGAGCTACCGCATTCCCGCCTATCTCTGCCAGGCCCGCTATGGCTATGCTTGGGTGTGCTTGCATCCCCAGCCTCTACGGGGGATCCCGGTCATCCCAGAAGCCGAGGATCCCAGTTACCGGCTCATCCACGAGTTCTACGAACGCTGGGAATGTGCCAGTTTGCGCATCTGCGAGAACGAGTTCGATGCCGCCCACATCAGCTTTGTACACCAGAACACCTTTGGCAGTATGGAAGACTTGGTACCCAGCCACTTCGAGGTCGAGGAACTGGACTACGGGATCCGCACCCGCACAGTGCTCGGTGTAGCCAACCCAGAGCTGCAACAAAAAAACCTGGGCATTGCTGCCGCCAAAACCGAGCGCACCACCACTTCAACCTGGCATTTGCCCTTCACCAACCACCTTCACATCCGCTACCCCAATGGCCGCAGCCATGTCATCGTCAACATCCCCACCCCCATCAACGACCGAGCCTCCCAAGTGGTGCAGTTTTGTTTGCGCAACGACACCGAAGCCGATACCCCAGCCGCCGAGGTTATCCGCTTTGACCGGGCTGTAACTCTGGAAGATAAAGCCATTTTGGAGACCACGGATCCCGACGTGCCCCTCACCCTCAGCGCCGAACAGCACATGCTCACCGATAAGCCCGGGATCCTGATGCGCAAGCAATTGGCGGCTCTGCTTAAAGCCCACAGCAGCTCCTCAAACCAGATTTTCTAGGCTGCGGGTGCCGGCGTAGCGGCTGTAGGCGTAGATCAACCCCAGGGTGAGGCCGGTAACCAAAAAGCTGAGGGCCGCCCCGAAGGGATAGTCCAGGCTGGAGCCAAACTGCAACTGAATCACATTCCCGATCAACAGCGTTTTGCTGCCACCCAACAGATCCGGCACTACGAACATGCCGAAAGCCGGGATCCCCACCAGAATGAGGCCCGCCGCCAGTCCAGGCAAGGTCTGGGGCAGAAGCACCCACCAAAAGACCTGCCAACCCTTGGCATAGAGATCCCGTGCCGCTTCCGCCAGCCGCCAATCGATGCGCTCCACCGCCGTGTACAGGGGCAAGACCATGTAGGGCAAAAACGTGTAGACCATGCCCAGATAAACCGCCAGCCAACTGGGATACAGAGCCGTTTGCGGTGGGATCCAGCCCAGCCAGGCCGCCAAGCGAGCCGGCCACCCTTCCGGGGCCAGCACCACCATCCAGGCATAGGTGCGGATCACCAGGTTCGTCCAAAAGGGCACCACCACCAAGGTGAGCAACAGATCCCGTTGTCGGGGTGGGTGGGCGGCAATGAAGAAAGCCAATGGGTAGGCCAGCAGCACGCAAAAAAAGGTGGTCACCCCCGCCACCAGCAGGCTGCGGCCCAAGATCTGCCAGTAGATGGGCGTCCATCCCAAGGGGCCAAAGCCGAGAATGCGCAGATAGTTCTCCAGGGTCAGGGGCAGTTGAATCTGGCCAAACTCCCCGCGGCTGAGAAAGCTGCACACCAACAGCAACAGCCCCGGCAGCACCAGAAAAAACATCACCCACAGCACCCCTGGCCCAGCAAAAATTAGGCTGCGCCCCAACTCCTGCCAAGGGGTGAGCAGCTCCCCAAATCGCACCTGGGCTTGGCCAGGGATCCACTTGCCCACAGGAGATGGCAGCTTCAACATCCAGTCTCCTCCTGACGGGGATCCGGTCGCAAACGGATTAGGCTTTTCGGGGGTAGGTGGGCCACCAGCGCTGCGCCGATCTCAAACCCTGCATCCTCAATATCGGTGTTGAGGGCCGTGGCCTTGAGCTGCTGACCTTGGTTTGTCCGCAACAGGTATTGGTTCTCAGCCCCAGTGTAGATGAGGTTTTCCACCCGCACCGGCACCTGGTTGGGCAGCAGATCCCAGCCGCTGCGAGAGAGCTGGATCTTTTCCGGGCGAATAGCCAATTGCACCGGTTCCGAGCTGGCCGGGATCCCCAAGACCTTCAGCTTTCCCAAGGGCGTATCCACACAGTCCGTCCCACAGGCGATCCCCTCGATCAGGTTGCTGGCCCCTAAAAAGTCGGCTACGAAGGCCGTCGCCGGGCGCTCGTACACCTCATCGATAAGGCCCACTTGCTCAATGCGCCCCGCCCGCATCACCGCCACCCGGTCGCTGGTCACCAAAGCCTCTTCTTGGTCGTGGGTAACGAAAATAAAGGTCATGCCCAGGCGGCGCTGCAACTCGCACAACTGCACTTGAAGCTGCTTGCGCAACTTGGCATCCAACGCCGACAGCGGCTCATCCAACAAGAGCACTTCCGGCTCGTTCACCAAAGCCCGAGCTAAGGCCACCCGCTGCTGCTGTCCTCCCGACAGCTCATGGGGCTTCCGCTTGGCCAGAGCTGCAATCTCCACCAATTCCATAGCAGCCGCTACCCGCTTGCGCAGAGCTTCTCCCCGCACACCCCGCATGCGCAGGCCGAAGGCGATGTTGTCCTCCACCGTCATAAAAGGGAAAAGGGCATAGCTCTGAAACACCGTGTTGACGTTGCGCTTGTGGGCGGGCAGGTGGCCTACCGGGCGACCTCGAATCACCACTTCCCCAGCATCGGCCATCTCCAGGCCGGCCAGGATGCGCAGCAGGGTGGTCTTGCCGCAGCCGGAAGGGCCCAGCAGGCCGAAAAACTCCCCCCGCCGAATGTTCAGCTCAATGCCATTGAGGGCCACAAAATCGCCAAAACGCTTGTAGAGGCCGGTTACTTCCACATCCCAGTCGGGATCCCGGAGGGTAGAAATACTGGAGATGACACCCGCGATCACAGTTGACAGCGCTGACAAACCTATCGAACCCAGTATGCAGGTCTCCGGGAAGATTGCAGTTGTCCTCCACACCCGGGGCACAAGTTCCAGGCCAAGCCCTGCAACCGGGGATCCCTGCCCACAGCCTTTCAAGATAGCAAATGTGGGAAACATTGTCGCCACGCCACCCCTGGGCAAACAGTAGCCAGAGATACCGGCTTGAGGAACAGTCTAATTCAGGATTGGAGGGGATTTTTCTTTGATTGAATGGGTCTTTTGCAAGGGATCCCTGGCCGTGCCCGTTCACACCCTCAAAGCCACTCCCCATACCGTCCACTTGGGCGGCTTTTCTTCCCAACTGCCCCCGGCCTTGTATGTGCAATCGGGCGATGTGGTGCAGGTGGAAACCTACTCGGGGTTCGCCCACTACGGCAAAGCGCCGGACCGTTTCTTCACGCCCGAATTCCTCGAAATTTGCCAAACCTTGCCTGCCGAGCGCCGAGTGGGGCCGGGCCCCCATCTGTTGACCGGGCCGATCTACGTTGAGGGAGCTGAACCTGGAGATGTGCTGGAAGTGCGCTTGCAAGCGATCACCCCCCGCTTGCCCATCGGTTTCAATGCCATCCGTCCCGGATGGGGGGCTTTGCCCGGAGAATTTGATCAGCCGCGACTGCGCTTCATCGACCTAGATATAGACCAGGGGGTAGCGGAATTTCCTCCCGGCAGCGGCATCCGCGTCCCCATTCGCCCCTTCTTTGGCATCTTGGGGGTGGCGACCGAGGAAACCAGCCGCAGCTCTATCCCCCCCGGCAACTATGGTGGCAACATCGACAACCGCCAATTGCAGGCGGGATCCCGAGTTTTTTTGCCGGTCTTTGTGCCCGGTGCCCTTTTTTCGGTGGGGGATGGCCACTCCGCTCAAGGGGACGGAGAAGTTGATGTAACGGCCATTGAAACTTCCATGAATGGCACTTTGCAGTTGATCCTGCGCAAAGATCTGCCGCTCGAGGCACCGCTGGCGGAAACCCCGACCGATTTCATTACCATGGGCTTTGCCGAGGATCTGGATGCGGCCTTTGAGATTGCCCTAAGGCGGATGATCGATTTTCTGCATCGGTTTGTCGGCATTGGGCGAGAGGAAGCCTATGTGCTTTGCAGCATTGCTGTCCACTTCCACATCACGCAGGTGGTGAACAGCCCCATGAAAGGTGTGCATGGGTTGCTGCCAAAACAGATCCTGCCCCGCCCTACCCTGATCTAATCGGATCTAATCGCGTCAGCGGGGCGGAGTCCTTACTGCTCCCATTACTGCTCCCAATAAGTATCGGCGATGGGATCCGCAGGTGTCGCGGGCTCCTGCATTGGCCAGACCCAATCCGTGAGGTCTTGAGAGGGGATCCCTTCCGGTAGCAGCCCATGGCAGCGGGAGCGAAACAGACAACTGTTGCAGCGCTCAGTGTGGGGGGTCATGGGAAAGTCTTGCGCCTCCAGTTGCCGCAGGTGGTTCAGAGTGGCTCTTAGGTGGGCCAGGTCTTGCTCATAGGCGGCGGCGCTGTAATACCGGTGGAAGGGCTGCTGCGGATGTTGCACATACCAAAAGGTCAGTTGCACCTGCTCCGGCTCAAAAGGGCCTTCCAGGGGCAGCTGCTGGGCCACCTCGCAGAGCAGCAGAGGGTAAAGGCGCACCTGCCAGTCTTGGGCCAACTGTTCATCGCGAGGACGTTGACGCTCAGTTTTCCAGTCCAGGATGTGCAGGGATCCGGGGATAATCACCAGCCGATCCAAACGGGCTATCAGCTTAAAGCCCTCAATCCGTTGCCACAGGGGCAACTCCGCCAACACCCGTCCCTGGGGATGGGCATGGGAGCTGGCCAAGAACACCTGCCACCACTGCTGCACCCCTTCATCCAGGGCAGACAGACGCGGCTCCACCTGCCGCCCGCGGCTGTGCCACTCCACCAAACGGTGAAACTGCCGTCCGCGCCTCTGCTCCAGCTCGTGCTCAAAAACACTGGCAGCGGGCCAGATCAACCGCTCCAGGTACACATAGCGAAACAGGCGGGGGCAATGGTCCAGCAAGGCCAGCGAAGAGGCGGAGAGGTTGACCTGCTCAAGACTCAACCTCTCCAGAGAAGGGGCAGCAGGGATCCCAGACAAAGTGCTCCGCACCGCTGTCGCGAAGGGGAAGAGCTGGCAAGAGGGGGCTAAGTTCCACTGCTCTCAGGATACCCCCACCGCCACCAGGGGTCGCCCAGCGGAGGAGCTCATTTCCAACCTGCTCCAAATTTCCATCCTGCTGCTCCGCAACGCTTGCGCAGAAGGGCGTGGGCGGGATCTGGACTGCAACCGCCCGCTGGAGCTGGGATCCCTGTCGGGATGGCTAGACCCGGAACCGTCTGTGGTTGCGCTAGGTTCCCACCGGACTTGCCCAGACCCAGATGGCGACCATCCCATCCCAGAGCAACAGAAGCAGAGCAAAACATCCTAGGAGCCCGTACATCCAAGGCTGAACGTAGGGGCGCAGCCCGCCAATCTCCAGTTGAGCGTGCCGTCGAATCTCAGCCAACAGCTGCTTGAACCTGGTCACCCGCATCGGCAAAAGTACGCGATCCCCCCCTCGGCTGACCAAGTAATACACCATACCACCCTGGCTGGTGGAGCGGGGCTCAATGCGCTCGATATCGGCCCACCGGATCTGCCACTCCTGCCGCACAAAAGGCGGCACCCAACTGGGGTAGGTGGCCTGCATGCCCTCTTCGTCCAACTGAATCTGCTGGCTCAGGGATCCCAGGACTACTCCCCACCCCAGCAGCAGAGCAATCCAAAGGGATCCCAGCTCAAGAGGTGTTGCCTGTTGCCGAGCCAGCAGGATGGGTAGGGGCAGAACCAGTCCCCAGTACAGAGCCTGCACAGCGCAGCGAATTAAGGGAGAGATGGGGAAGGTCATCGTCGGCAAGATGAGGCTGGCTTTATCAAACTTAAGATAGCGCTAGATAGCGCTTAAAAAGGCACCTCCTCCTCCAAGGACTCCGTCCCGCTGAGGCGAACGGCAAGCTGAGAAGACTGCTCACGCCGGTAGGACGGATTCCTTACTGCATTGGGAAAGTCTACGGGATGAGGACTCCGCCCCGCTGACGCGGACGGCTCTGCTCCTGTTGGCGAGCCGTAGGTCTCACCGGAGAGCAGGTCAGGGGATCCCTCGGCTTCTATAGCCTCTATTGAGGAGAGCTCTTCCGTGGATCCCGTCACGTCAGACCCCAACACCCCTTCCAAATCCACCAAGCTGCCGTTGAAGTGGTCGGCAAAACGGCGGGCAATCTCCGCCAGCTCCTGGGTTAGCTCGAAGGACTGCCCACCGTGCAGGGTGTCGCGGCGCTCTGCACGACTTGGAGAATCGGTCGCGACAGCGGTGCGGAGCACTTTGTTCGCACCGGCAGGAAAAAGTCCTTGGGTTGCCAAGCCGGCCACCTTGGGGCCACCCATAGGATTGTCCCGCTCAGGTTCTGGCGAAGGTGGGCTGGAGTCAGAAGGGGAATGTTGCTGTCGCCGGGCAAGGCCGTGGCTCTGCGGTTCTGCCCTGGGCTCCCTTGAGGAAGCACGACTGTTGGTGTTGTCGCTCTGCAACCCCGGCGTGGTGACAGGATCCGGGGCCACGGGGGCGGGGGGCAGGTCTGTTTCTCGGCTGAGCAGTGCCGAGGACTCCGCACCGCTGACGCGAATGGAAACATGCGGCCCGCTGGAGCGCTGCACAATCAAGTTGAGCTGCACAGGGCGCTGCAGCAGGTTGTGGAGCACCGACCGCAGTTCGGCTTCTTTGCTGCGCACTTTTTCCACCAGACCCTTGCTGGGAAAGGCGAGGGTAATTGCTTCAGGAGTCTCTTGGTGCAGGTGGCCGGATCCCATCAGAGCCTTGGTGAGGGGAGAGAGGCGCTTGAGGAACTCGTCCCAGTGGGGGCGCAGCAGCTTGACTGTGGCGGCGTCCCTTGCCGGTTCTCTGGGCTGCTCCGAGGACTCCGTCCGAGTAGCGCGATCTGCCTTCTGGCTCGACGCAACAGCAGGGGAGGCTGAAGGCCCAACAGTTAATTCATCTATCTCACCAACAGTTGATGGGCTTGATGGGCTGATGGTCGCAGCAGGGGCCGGAGGGGCTGTCCCGTCCGGGGGAGTTCTCTGGGGTGCAGGAGATAGGTCAAGGGCTGGGAAAGGACTCCGTTCCGCTGAATCCTCAGCCACCATGCTTGGGCGCAGCTGGCCCAGCAGATCCACTAGGGCAATTTCCAACCACAGTTGGGGCTGTCCGCTTTGACGAATTTGCGGCTCACACTGGCGCAGATGGCTCTGGGCTGCCAGCAGTATCTCCACCGAGTAGCGAGGGGCCCGTTGCTGCAGGGCTGCCCAGGTGGAGTCCGTTACAGCCACCAACTCCCGTTGCTGGGGGGCTGTCTTGACCAGCAGCAGATCCCGGTAAAGGGCCACCAAGTTCTGCAACAGGGCTAAGGGCTCTTTGCCCCGCTCCAACAATTGCCGAGTTTGGCTGAGCACCGCCTGCACATCCTGAGCCAGCAGCGCATCCATCAGAGCCAAAAGCTGCTGTTCCGGGATCCCGCCCACCAAGTCCCAAACCGCCTCCGGGGTGATGGATCCTTCCAAGAGGCTGAGCTGGTCCAGCAGGCGTTCGGCGTCCCTCAGGCCCCCTTGGGAAAGTTGGGCCACCAGTTGCAGCGCCTCCGGCGTGATAGGGATCCCTTCTTGGGCGGCGATCTTGCCCAGGTGGGCCACCATGTCGTCGAGGGGGATGCGGCGGAAGTCAAACCGCTGACAGCGGGAAACAATGGTGGGCAAAACCCGCTGCGGGTCAGTGGTGGCCAGGACAAATACCACGCGGGGGGGCGGCTCTTCAAGAGTTTTCAGCAAGGCGTTGAAGGCCGCATTGCTGAGCATGTGGCACTCGTCGATGACATAGACTTTGTAGCGGCTGTTCACCGGGGCAAACTGGGCCCGCTCGATCAGCTCGCGGATGTTGTCTACGCCGGTGTTGCTGGCCGCGTCAATCTCGAGAACATCCAGGGAGGCTCCCGCAGTGATGGCGCGGCATTGGCTGCACGCCTGGCAGGGATCCGGCGTCGGCCCCTGTTCACAATTCAAAGACTTGGCCAAGATGCGGGCGCTGGAGGTTTTTCCCGTGCCCCGCGGCCCGCAGAACAAATAGGCAGGCGCCACCCGCCCCAGCCGGATGGCATTGGCCAGCGTTTGCACCACCGCTCCTTGGCCGACCACATCGGCAAAGCGCTGCGGGCGGTATTTTAAATGCAGGGGTTCATAGTTGCCAGCGGTGGCCATTTCCGGGATCTCCAAGCAAGCAGCGCCCCAACCGGAACCGCGCAAGAGCTCTGCTCTGCTGACGCGATCCCACCGGGGCTCTCCTATTCTGGCTCCTCGATGAAGGGATCCCTCCCTGCCCATCAAGAGCAGGGCTGGACACCAGGGGGGGAGACCGGCAGAGCTTTTGTGCTCCGCTCCGCTGAGGACTTGGGATCCCGGCGACGCAGAGAGGGAAGCTGGATCCAGCCGGGCGAGTCGAGCTGATCTATGTGCTGCACGCGGTAGCTGAGCTGATACACCTCCTTCCTGAGCTGGCGATTCTCTGCCTGGATGGCGGCGATGCGCTGGCGGATGGGCTGCAGGCGGGCTTGCAGCTTGCGCCGGTAGAGCTCTGGCAACTCTTGAATCATCTGCTCCAGCAACTGCTTCTCTTGGTAAAGCTGCTCAATCTCCGCCTCATAGCTGCGAATTTGCCGGTGTTGCTTTTCTTGGCGCAGCTCCAGAAGGTCTATCTGGCCCTGCAAGATGCGATTGCGCTCTCGCAAAAGCTGGATTTCCCGCTCCCGCGCGGCCAGAGCTTGAGCAAACTCCGTCTCGCCAACGCAGCCTGCTTCCTGCATCGTTTCTCCCTCAACCCACCCGTACATGGCTACCCTCCGTCCCACCGGGGCGTAGGGGATCCCCTATCCGTCACTGTATCCGGCCTGCCGAGGTGAGGCAAATGGCCTCTCTAACGCCAAAGCCTGCTTCACCTGGGCTTCCAGCTCAGCCAGGGATCCGGAGTTGTCCAGCACCACATCGGCACGGCGCACTTTTTCCGCCAAAGGCCACTGGCTGGCGATGCGAGCTTCGATTTCTTCCGGTGTAAGAAGATCCCGGCGAGCAAGGCGTTGCCGCTGCTGCTCTGGAGTGCAAGTCACCACCCAAATCTCGCTGGCCCAATTTTCCATGTGGGCTTCAAACAGCAACGGGATCATCAGACAAACGGTTTGAGATCCCTGGGCAGAGGAAAACCCTGGCCCGCTGTTCTTTTGGGAACCAGGCCCTTCCTCAAGCAACACGCCATGCGCCTCAGAGCTCTGCTCCGCTAACCCGAACAGAAAATCTTGCAGTTGAGCTTTAACAAAAGGGTGGATCTGGGCCTCTAGCCAAGCCCGCTCGGCAGCATCGGCAAACACGATCTGGCCCAACTGCCGGCGATCCAGATCCCCGGAGGGTGTTTGGATGGCCTTCCCATAGCGTTCCAGTACCCGCTCGCGAATGGGGGATCCCACCGCCAAGGCCTGGCGGGCCATTTGATCGGCATCGGCCACCGGGATCCCGTGCTGCTCCAAGATGCGGGCGACCGTGGATTTGCCCGTGCCCACTCCGCCTGTCAGGCCGATGATTCGCATAGCTGTCGTGGTTACGGTTTAGCTTGCTGGGGTAGAGGGGCGCTGCCAGGGTAAAGCCAGTTGAAGGTTTTTCTTTCAAGGGGAGGCCGTTTTTGCAGCCAGCGGAGAAGAACGGTGCTCTGCCGCAGCCGGCAAAGGAGAGCTGGGCGGCAGCAGGCTATACTCAAAGCCCTCCACCAAAGCCCGACAGGAGGCCTCGATGATGTTGGTGGAAACCCCCACCGTTGTCCAACGGCGGTGACCGTCGCTAAACTCCACCAGCACGCGCGTTTTGGCCGAGGTGCCGGCTCGCCCATCCAAAATGCGCACCTTGTAATCAGACAGGTGAATCGCCTCCAGTTGGGGATAGAACTCCAGCAGCGCCTTGCGCAACGCCCCATCCAGAGCGGCCACCGGCCCATTGCCTTCCGCCGCCGTCACCCGAGTCTGCCCCTGCACCGCGATTTTCACCGCTGCCAACGATTGCACATCCGTTGCCTCGCCACTGGGATCCCAGTCTTTGCTGTTCCAATCGGAGCGGGTGGTGGTCGTCACGTTGAAGCTGAGCACTTCAAACGGATGCGAGCGCTGACCCAGCAAGCCCCGCACCAACAGCTCAAAGCTGGCCTCAGCCGCCTCAAACTGATAGCCCTGCAGCTCCAAAGTTTTCAGCCGCTCCAAAATCAAGCGCGCCTGTGGATCCGACTTGTCCAGCCGGATCCCGAATCCGGCCATTTTGTGGAGAATGTTGCTCAGCCCCGCCTGTTCTGAGACCACGATGCGGCGACAGTTGCCCACTTGCTCGGGGGCGATGTGCTCGTAGGTGAGAGGGTTTTTCTGAACGGCGCTGACGTGGATCCCACCCTTGTGGGCAAAGGCCGATAGGCCCACAAACGGCGCATGGTCATCCGGGGCCAAATTGACCACCTCGCTGATGGAGCGGGAGATCTCCGTCAGGTGTTGCAGCTTCTCTTGCGGCAGACAGCGATAGCCCAGCTTCAGTTGCAAGTTGGGAATGACGCTGCACAGGTCGGCATTGCCGCAGCGTTCCCCATAGCCGTTGATGGTGCCCTGCACCATGCGCGCCCCTGCCTGCACCGCCGCCAGGGCATTGGCCACAGCAGTGCCGGAGTCGTTGTGGGTGTGAATGCCCAGAGGCAAATGCCGCAGGTGATGGGATTCTGCCAAGACAGCTGCCGTGATCGCCGCAATCTCGTGGGGCAGGGATCCGCCGTTGGTATCGCAGAGAACCAGCCACTCTGCCCCTGCCTCGGCAGCCGCCACCAGGGTTTGCAGGGCATAGTCGGGGTTGTGGCGATAGGCATCGAACCAGTGCTCGGCATCGTAGATGACCCGCCGCTGCTGGGATCCCAAGTAGGCAATGGTGTCGCGGATCATGGCCAGGTTTTCCTGCAGCGTGGTGCCCAGGCCCTCGGTGACGTGGAGATCCCAAGACTTGCCGAAGACGGTTATATAGCGGGTGCCCGCCGCCAAAATGGCCTGCAGCATGGGATCGTCTGCCGCCCGCCGCCCCGGCTTGCGGGTAGAACAAAAAGCCACCAGCTCGGCTTGCTCTAGGGGCTCTTCCCGCATCTGCCAGAAAAACTGCACATCCTTGGGATTGGCTCCTGGCCAGCCCCCTTCAATAAACGGGATCCCCAGCCGATCCAGCAGCTTGGCAATCTGTAACTTGTCTTGCACCGACAGCGATAGACCCTCTCGCTGGGCCCCATCCCGCAGTGTGGTGTCGTAGAGGGTGATGGTGGCTGAGCAACCCAGATCAATCTTCATATCGCATCAGTTTCTTGTAAAAGGCGGTGGAGAAATCCGGCTGTTGTCCGCGCTGCACCAAAGAGACGACATCAATCAGATAATCCACAAACTCGTAGTTGGCGATGGAGAGCTGATAGGTGAGATCTGCATCCTGAGCAAAGATCACCTGAACCACCGTCAGATCCGAGGGCAACGGGGACATGTGCCAACTGGCCAAGAAGCGGACAGGCCCCTCTCCCTCGATGGCCCTCTGCCCTTCCAGGCTGGCTTTTTTGTAGAGGCCCACCGCGAGGGCTAGGTACTGTCGGCGGGCAACGGCGTAATAGGGCTGATAAACGGCCACTTCTGGCGGGCTGGCGGGTTCAAGTTGCAAAGCCATGGTGCGCTAGGAGAGGGGTACAGCTTTTTCTGATTTCATGAAGTTCTACAAAATGGGTGGGATCCCCATAGCCAAGAGAGATCTCTGCATTGGCTATAGCAAGTGTCGCCGGAAAAAGCTGTGAGGTCAATTGTGGCAGAGAACCCAGAAAAAATTATAAGGGGCCACTGCAACCCATTTCATTCAGCGTATCGCGAAGCGGTGCGGTTCCCGGTAGGGTGCCGGAGGCATAGCACCATCGCGACAGCGGGTGAGCGGACTACGAATAGATTGCCCAATTGTCTACTTTTCCTTGAGGGATCCCGCATCCCATGCTGGGGAGAAGCGTTGGAAAGTCGGGGATCTCTAGGAAAGAATAGAAAGAGGGGGGATCCCTGCCCCTGCTCGCAACCGGCTCTTCTCCTGCCGGCAATAGCGAGATGGCATCCTTGCCTGGTTATCCAAACGCTTGGCATCTTCTGTCTTCATGAGCACAGCCCAAGGCCCAACCGCCTCTCGTCTCGACCCTCTCCCCCCCGGAGAGGGAGGAATAGCGGCCAACCCCCTGCTGGAGTGGGATCCCGTCCTGCAGCACAAGTTCCAGCAGCTTGTCCAGATCTTCGCCGAGATGGAGCAGGTCTTGGTGGCCTACTCTGGGGGGGTTGATAGCAGCCTGGTGGCCAAGTTGGCCTGCGATCAGCTGGGGGAGCGGGCCCTGGCTGTCACCGCTGCTTCTCCTTCGCTGCTGCCGGAAGATTTGGAAGAAGCAATTCAGCAGGCTCGGCAAATCGGGATCCGCCATCAGATCGTCGAAACCCACGAGCTGGAGGATCCGAGCTACGCCGCCAACCCCGTTAACCGGTGTTACTTCTGCAAAAGCCACTTGCACGATACCTTGCGCCTGTTGGCCCAAGCCCAGGGATATAACCATGTGGTGGATGGTCTCAATGCCGACGATCTGGCCGATTACCGACCGGGGACACAGGCAGCTCGGGAGCGCGGCGTGCGTTCCCCTTTGGCGGAGGTGGGGATGAGCAAGCTGGAGGTGCGGCAATTGTCTCGCCACCTGGGGCTGTCTTGGTGGGATAAACCGGCCCAACCCTGCCTCAGCTCTCGCTTTCCCTACGGGGAGGCAATCACCCCTGAGAAGCTGCGTCGGGTGGGAGCGGCGGAGCGCTACTTGCGCAGCTTGGGTTGGCGGCAGGTCAGGGTGCGCTCGGAGAAGGACACCGCCCGCATCGAACTTCCTCCGGATCAGATCGTGGAGTTTGTGCAGAAAACCAATCTGGAAGCGCTGGTCAAGGCCCTGCAATCCTTCGGCTATCTCTATGTCAGTCTCGATTTGGAGGGCTACCGCAGCGGCAAGCTCAACCGAGTCCTCAACCTTTCCCAGTTGGCCACAAGCTAGCGGGCTGGGGAAGCCGTAGGGGATCTGTGTTGAAGTTTTGCGCCGGGTGATTATGAGAGGGTTGCGGTTGCTCTGGCTCTGCTTGGGGGTGCTGGGGTTGGCAGTTGCCGGCCCTACTGCGGCTCAGGTGGAGTCCCAGAAGAAGGGGGGCGCTCAGCCCATAAGTACGACCGACCTCAGCGCCGTTGCCGACCGAACGTTACGGCTGCGTTCTGACCGGCAAACCTTCGATCAACGGGCGGAAGTCTTCCAAGCAGAAGGCAATGTGGAGATGCGGCTGGGTCGCTCTGTGTTGCGGGCGGATCGCCTGCGCATTGAGCTGCGACAGCGGCGGGCTGTGGCCGAGGGCAATGTCTCTATTCAACTGGATCGGCAGCGCATCCAGGGATCCCGCCTAGAATACGACTTTGAGCAAGAGCGGGGATTTTTGGAAGAGGCCTTCGGGCAGGTGGATATTGGCCAGTTGCAGGCCAGTGGATCCCCGGCAGCCGCCCTCTCTCCGCAGCGGCTGGTGCGCTTTCGTGCCGTTCGCATCCGCTTCGATGCCACCACCTGGGAAGGAGAACAGGTGCGGCTGACCAACGACCCGCTGGATCCGCCGGAGTTGGAGATTCGTAGCCCACGGGTGACCTCCACCCTGCAAGCCGATGGCTCCAGCCTTTTGATTGCCGAGGCCGGCCAACTGGCCTTCGACCAGGTCTTGTTTCTGCCTCTGCCCATTCGGTTGCGCTTCGACTCATTAAACCGTCAGCCTCCGGTCAGCATCTTCTACGATGATTTCGACAGGGAAGAATTGCGGCGCGGCTTGATCCTCCAGTCCAACATCGAGCTGCTGCGGGATCCCAACGTGAGCTTGGTGCTCTCCCCGCAACTGTATCCACAACGTCTTTGGGGCAGTGAGCAGGGCCTTTTGGATGGGATCGGGCTGCGGGCCGATTTTCGTTGGCGGCAACCGGAAGCCAACGCTCAAACCTCGCTGTTTGCCGAGCTGCGGGGGATCGT
Organism: Synechococcus sp. R55.4; assembly: GCF_047461935.1. NCBI lineage: Bacteria > Bacillati > Cyanobacteriota > Cyanophyceae > Synechococcales > Synechococcaceae > Synechococcus > Synechococcus sp. R55.4. Next base: position 25,902 of record NZ_JANSIF010000001.1, read on the forward strand.
CTTCCAGGAGTTTGCTCAGCGCTTGCGAGCCCAGGTCGAACACCGCATCACCACCGGCGATGGCGGAGAAGTCGCCTACACCTACGCCTATCGGGAACGCTTCTTCAGCGGTCGCCTGGGGTTTCAAATTGTGGAAAACCGCCTCGGTGCCAGCTACCGCTCACCCACCCTCCGCCTAGGGAATACCGGCTTGGATCTCAGCTACCGCATAGCCGCCGACTACATCGATGCCTTGGGGCAGCCGGATGAAATCGACACGGATCCGGAGTTGGCCTTAGCCAACACCACCGACCGCATTCAGCTCTCCCGCCTGCAACTGGGGGCAACCTTGAATCGCTCCTTTCCCCTCTGGAGCCCTCCCAAGACGGCGGCGGATCCCCCACCCCGCTTTTCCGCTCTGCCCATCGAGCAAGGGATCTGGCTCAGCACCGGTGTGAGCAGCAGCCAGTCTTTTTACTCCAATGGCCGAGCCCAGAGCTATACTGCCGGCAGTATTGGCATTGATGCGGTGATTGGGGCTTTTGTGGCCGATACCTTCGACTACACCAACCTGAGGGTGACCTACTCCAACGGTTTTTTGGCCGGAGCCTCGCCATTTTTGTTTGACCGCATCACCACGCGGGAACAGCTCGTCCTGGGCTTTTTGCAACAACTGTACGGCCCGCTGCGGGTAGGGGCAGAGACAACGGTAGATTTGCAGTCGGGCCAGCAGGTGGATGTCGTCTATCGCCTGGGCTATGACCGCCGCACCTATGGCTTCAGCCTGCAATACAATCCGGTGCGCCAGTCGGGGGCTCTGGAGCTGCGGGTGGAGGGCCTGAACTGGGATCCCGGCCAATCCTCGCCGCAGCCGACGACCGGATCGCGTATCCACGAGCCTTGATCCCTAAACTCTAAGGCAGCTTAAAAGTGTAGTCTTGACTACTACTCTGTGGAGATTTTCTATGAGAAATTGTCCCATATTGGGGAAAAATCCTAATTCAAATCTTCCTCGAATTGCAGAACCCTCTTGGAAATCGAAACAGTAAGGTAAAATACAGAAGTTATTTTTTCCAGGATTGATTTCTGCCAGTTGGGATCGCCGTATCGCAGACTACCGCAGTGATCCCCAGACGGTGTTAGGGTAGATGGTAGGCTGAGCAACGTGGGCTGGTAATCTGAATTATGCAAACACTCGATGCAATCCCCGATAAAAAACGAGCAGAGCGAATAACCTGTAGCTACATCAATGCGACCAGCTCCATTCAGGTGGTTCGCATCACGAATATCGAAAACTGGTACTTTGAGCGGGTGGTCTTTCCAGGCCAGCGGCTGCTCTTTGAAGCGGTGCCTGGAGCCAAGCTAGAGATTCACACGGGTATGATGGCCAGCTCCATTCTGGCAGACACCATCCCCTGTGAAAAGCTGCGCGTTCGAGAAACGGAGCCGGCGACCGTAGGCGCCTAAATCCCCAGAGGCCAGCGGTGCGGACTAGGTTTCCCGGCCTTGTTGCCTTCTCTCCTCACTCTCTGGGCTGGGGGAAGGCTGAGGTGAGGGGCTGGCGGAGCGGCGGGGCTTGGGAGGTAGGGGGATCTCCAGGAAACGGGCGCTCAATCTCACCAGGCTGGTCTCTTGGGGCGGCCAAGGGATCCCCAACCAACGGGCCGTGATCTCCAGCAAGCTGGGGGGTGGTGTCGGGGTAGGAGTTGGTGTTGGTGATGGGGTGGGATAGAGATCCAGGCGCGGTGGCCGTGGGGTGCTGACCCGAAAAGCATCGGGGGGCGGTTGGGTCAGAGGTACATTCGGATCCCCGCATCCCAGCAAGCCCAGCCCGCCGGCAAGCAACAGGCCGTACAATTTTCGAGTGCCTCTACTGCCCATGAGTACGCTGCTGGACACCTCCAACAGGGTATCATCGGGATCCCAAGGCTCTGAGCTGGGCTTGCAAATCTTCCTCCAGCACAGATAGCTGGCGAGCCAAGGTCACGTAGCGGTTGGCGGTCAGGTTTTTGGCGGTAAATTGCTCCAACAGTTGCTGATCCCGGGCAACCATTTGGTTGAGATACTGAGCCACAGAGGCTTGTGGATCCTCGATCAAAGCTCGGCACACCTGTAGGGCCATCACCAGTTGGGCCCGCACTTGTAAAAACAGCGATTGGATGTACTTTTGCTCAGCCTCACTGAGTTGCCGAAAATCCCGCCAATGCTGCCCCCCCTGCAGGGATTGTTGGAGCTCGTTGACCCAGTGGTTGTAGTCTTTTACTTTGCGGGCCAGATCGGTGGCAAACTTCATCACCTCGGGGGTGCTGTTGAGCAGGTGGGCCTCCTGCCAACGCTGGCGGATGCGATGCAGGCTTTTTCCCAAGCGCAGGCTGACTCTCAGGATCCCCAACAGGAGCAGCAGTAGGATCCCGGCAGCCGCGGTATAGGACACCCAAGAGCCGGGATCCCGCATCCCCAAGAAGATGACCAAGGCTATTGCTATCAAACCAAAGGCCAGCATGCCCCAGGAGCGTAGCCGCTGTTGCTGCAAACGCAGGTACTCCGCCCGCAAATCAAAGGCCTCGCAGCAAGCGTCCAGATCGGCGGCCATGAGCTGGCGAAACTCGTCCACAGAGATCGGTTCCACACTAATCATCGAGGGCACCCTTAACGCAAGTGGATCGAGGCCAAACGGCATCAAGACCTGCCCTGCCAATCACGGGCAGCTTCCGTGCTTTCTTGTAGGGGCTCCAGCGTTTCGCTGGCCGGAACCACCATCAACCCATACCCTCCGCTGCGGCAAAAATCGACGATCTCCTGCGTGTCAAAGCGTTCTGCCACGGGCTTGGGCAGTCCCTGTTGAGCCAACCGCTGCGCATATTTTCTTGCTGCAAACGAGCTCTCGAAAGCAATGACGATATCTTGACCCCCAACCTGGCGCGTGCAGATTCCCTCCTGCCCATTGGCTTGGTAAAGCAGCACAATCACCTGGGGGGGCAAGTCCTCTGGGCTGACCCAAGACAAACCCTTCTCAGCCTGGGATCCCCCGCTAAGCAATACATCCCGCGCCTCATTCAGCCGCGCCAGTTGCGCCTCTAGCAAGGGTCTTTGTCGCTCGTCCTCCAGTTCTGCGAGGGCAGTACTGAGGGTTTGGTATTCCTGAAACAGTCGCCCCCGGATCTGCCGCTCGGTTGCGTCCGGCGGAAGGTTGAGAATCTGAAGGGCTTCGGCGGTGTTCATCATGGGCTCTGATTTATTCAAAATCATTGCCTAGACTAGCTGCTTTGAGAGTCTCTGGAGAGAAATTCTCCTATGATCGTGGCTGCCCGCTTTCTCGGCCAGAAGAGAGGGTGGACTCACCGTTCGCGCCAGCGGGCCGGAGGCCTTGTGCGGCGATGATGACTTCCATCTTGGGGCTGCTCAGCAGGGGAATTGACCTGGGGTTGGTCAGATAAAGAGGGAAGGGGGAAGCCCAACTCAAAAGCCTCTCGTGCCAGCAAAGCCAGCAGAGATGGATTCAACTGGGCGCGTTTCACCCGCTCCTTGAGGCGATTCCACAGGTGTGCTCGGTGGATGCGTTCCAACTCTTCTCGCTGTTCACGTATCATGTTGTTCTCACCTCTCTTGTATCAATCCTAACTAAGCAACAGGGGAGCTGGTGTCAGGGAACTTTGATGGATTTTAGGAGATGGGATCCTCATTTTCTCCGAGTTGACCCGCCGGGATCCCTGGGGTTGCCAGCAGGGAACACCATTCACATCTGTAATTTCTTGTGTTGCAGCAAGCCCGTCTTCGGAATGTACAAGGGCGGGATCCGACAGTTTTTCTAGGGACATTTTGGGATCCCTGCGCGCCTTAGAGGTCTTCCACACAGGGAACTGCGGCCTTGACAGGGCCAGCTTGCCCCAATCTATCCAAAAAATGCTGCAGGAGCTGAAAACCGGGTGGGTTGAGGCTGTAGTAAATCCAGCGCCCCTGCTGGCGAGCATTGACCAATTTCGCATCCCGCAGGGTTTTTAGGTGAAACGAGAGCTTGGATTGGCTCACCTTCAGCTCCTCGCAGAGATCACAAACACACAACTCACGCCCCTGCAGCAGTTGCAGCACGCGCAGGCGAATCGGGTCAGAGAGGGCGTGGAATCCCTCCCGCACCTGCTCATCTGTCAAGTTCCCCTCTACCTCAACCAGGAACGAAACCATCATTCAACCAGGGTAGCAGGAGTTTTGCGCTGCGGCTGCTGATGGATTCGATGGCAGGGGAAAGGCGCGACAATCAACCAGTTTGGCAGCATCTCACTCGAAGGCAAGCAAATACAGACCTTCCGGTTCAGAAGGGATCAGTTGATACGGATCTTTCTGATTGGCCTGTTCACAGAGATTGGCAAAAGACTGCAAACCTTCCAAGCGTTCCGTGAGTTCGCTGAGGGTATCGAGGTACTCCGCCAAGCCCGCTTGAGTCAGGTACCAAGATTTGTCCAGCTCTCGGAAATAGGTCATCTGAAATCAATCACTGGGATCCGTTATGCGAGAGACACAGTTGCACCGGCTATGGCTGGTGTTGCTGGAAAAAGCTGCTTTGAATCATCTGTTGAAAAGCCTGGGCTGCTCGCGAAGTGTGCAGAACCCTCGCGAGAGCATCTACAAACGGCTCATCAATCTTTTGCCAAGACGGAGACGTTAATCCCGACACAGGGATCCAATACGAGCTTGGCAGGTGGCGATTTCTTGGGGGGTGAGGTTGTCCCAATTGACGTCGCGGCGCAGCACCAAGCCATTGTGCCCAGTGATGAAACGGGGCAGCTCTGCTTGGTCGATCACGCTCAGATCCCGCATGTGATAGGTAGTGTAATAGGTAACATCTGGGCTCTCGAAATCCACGTCGATAAGGGTGAGGGTCTTGCGGGGGGGCAGAGGGCTGCCCAAGAGGGGACGAGGGCCAGAGCCGAGAATGCCGCAGTGAAGCAGTTGCAGTTGCCCTTTGTGGCCAGGGTAGTAGCCGTGGTCGTGGCCGCTGATGTAGGTGTGGACGCGGTACTTCTCCAGCAGAGCCCGTTTGGCATCCGCCTCCAGCAGCACTTCTCCCGGATCGTCGCGCCCGACAGTGATGGCGTAGAGGGGCAGATGGCCGATGACAATGCGCAACTTGGCCTTCTGAGCCCGTTCGCTGGCCAGAGCCGCTTCCGCCCAGGCCATTTGTTCGGGCGGGATGTAATTGCAGGTGGCATCCCAGACTAGGTAAAACACATCGTCTTTTTCAAAGGTGTAGTAGAAGGGAAAGTCCCCCCGATCCACAAAGTTCAAACCTGGGTCGTGGGCCGGATCGTTCCAAAACTCGCGGGCCAGATCCCGTTCTTTTTGAAAGAGAAAGCCGCCCCGCGTGGTGCGGGCACAGGAAGCATCGTGATTGCCCAAGGTAAAGCCGTAGGGAAGTTTGGCCGCACGGATTGGGCCAGCCACATGCCGGTCGAAGGCTGCCCACATGGCGCGAATGCGCTCCTCCGACAGGCGGGGATCCTGACCGGCCACCATATCTCCTCCTCCCAAAACAATATCCGGCTGAAGATAGGGGATGAGGCCAATGCCCCGATCCACCTCTGGGTCGTATTCCACCGAGCCGTAGATGCCGTTCATGTCACTGATGACCAAGAGGCGCAGATCTCGGCGGGGGGGGATGTAGAGGCCATGGGGGGCATCTGGATGGGGGACGACGGTGGGGGTGGGCTGGGGGGTAGGAGAGGGGAGAGCGGCTCTAGGGGATCCCATCCCTGGGGCTAGATGAGAGGGCTGCTGCCGACTGGCCCAATAGGCTCCTGCCAATCCACTGCTGCTGGCCAACCCCAACAAACCCAGAATTACCTTGCGCCGCTGCATGATCTTTGCCCCCAACACTCCAGCGGTATTGTAGAAAATCAAAAGGCTGATGTTGGGCTCTTCCATCTGCGCACGGCCTGGACTCGGCTCGAAGATGGCTATGCGCGGCAGCTCTTGTAGAGTTCGGGGTGTTTTTTGAACAACTGTTGACGCACAAATGCTACCTTGGTAGGGATGAGCAACTACCTATCTCAGACTCGGTATGACTTGAGGTTTTCCATGCCTCGCCCCTTGGATTCTTTGGAAGCTGCTTTGGAACGGTGCCGGGAGTGCAATCTGCGTTTGAGCCGACAGCGCCGTTATATCCTGGAGCTGCTGTGGCAGTGTGGCGAGCACCTCTCCGCCCGCGAGATTTACGATCGCCTAAATCAGCAGGGCAAACCGATTGGCCACACGTCCGTTTATCAAAACCTGGAAGCTTTGGCCAGCCACAACATTGTCGAGTGCTTGGATCGTGCCGATGGGCGCCGCTACGGCAACCGCACCCATCCCCACAGCCACGTGAACTGTCTGGATAGCAACCGCATTTTGGATGTGGATGTGGAGCTGCCGCCTGAACTGCTGGCCCAGGTGGAGCAACAAACGGGCACCCGCATCCAGAGCTACCGCATCGAGTTTTTCGGGGTGGAAAAGCCTGCGGAGCCCCAGCAGTAACCTTGGCAAAGGGATCCCTGCTGCCCTGAGCAAAAGCTGGGCAAAGGTCAGTAAGCTCGATTTTGGCCTTTGCCGATTTGCGACTGGATTTGCTCGAGAGAACTGGCAGGGGCCAGGCATTTGTTGCCCCAGCACACCAGCCCTAGAGCTCCTTCCGGCAGAGGTTCGGCTTCGGTGGGGAGAGCAAAGACGGTGGTGGGCCAAGATCGTTGCTGAAAGGCGGGAATGGAATCGGCCTCCAGGGTGACTTTCACCCAATTGCTATACCAATCCAGTCCGGCAAAAAGGCTGGGGCAGGTGCGCGGCTGGGTGCTCATGATGTGGGCAAAGGTTTTCAAGGCCTGCTCTGCCCGCTCCAGGTAGTCCAGATCTCCAGTGAGGGCGGCAAGGCGCACCAGGTTGGCAATGGCCACCCCATTGGCTGCAGGGGTAGCGTTGTCCTGGAACTCCTTCTCTCGCACCAACAGCTCAGGGGCACTCTGGGCATCGCTGACAAAGTATCCCCCCCTGGCCGGATCCCACAGTTGCGCATCCATCTCCTGCTGGAGCTGGAGGGCAGCCTGCAACCAGTCTTGAGGGGTGGGATCCCCCACCAGGGGCAGGCAGGCTTGCTGCAAGTCCAACAGGGCCTTGATCAGCAGGGCGTAATCTTCCGATTTGGCGGGCACCTGAGCTGTGCCATCGTAGTTCAGGCGCAACAGGGATCCGGTCTCAGGGTGGCGCTGCTGGCTGAGGATGAATTGGGCAGCCCGCAGAGCGAATTGCAGATAGTCTGCGTTGCCGAACACTTGATAGGCCCGCGCCAGGCCGGAGATCATCAAGGCGTTCCAAGAGACGATCATCTTGGTGTCGGTGACAGGTGGGATTCGCCCCGGCCAGGATTGCAGACGGGCCGATTGGGCATCCACTGCCGGAGGGAAGGGAACTCGTCGATCCGCAGAGCCATAGCGTGCCTGAAACAGATGGGTGGTCAAGGCGGCTTCAACTTCTGGCGGCAACGTCCCCCCCTGTTTGCGCTGCAAGACGATGCAGCCGGGCCGATCGGGGAAGTTGCCCCCCGGCGATAGGTCAAACGCCTGCTGCAAGGCGCGGAAGGTTTCTTCCCCCAAGAGCTCCTGCAGCTCCTGCCAGCGCCAGACGTAGAACTCTCCCTCCTCTGGCTCTCGATCCTCTGCCCGGGCAAAGCTGTCGGCATCTTGAGCGGCGTAGAAATACCCGGCAGGGGCGGTCATCTCTCGCGCCACCCACTCCACCGTCAGCCGCACCGCCCGCTCGATGGCCGGATCTTGGATACCGTGCGCCCACAGATCGGAGAGAAACTCTAGGATCTGCCCGTTGTCGTAGAGCATCTTTTCAAAGTGGGGCACCGTCCAGGTGGGATCCACGGTGTAGCGGTGAAAGCCGCCGGCCACATGGTCGAAGATCCCTCCCAGCACCAAGGCCATGCCTCGCTCTTTGGCCCGTTCCAGAGCGCTCATGGAGCCGGGGATCCCTTCTGGTGGGTCGAAGCGGGCTGAGCGCAACACCAACTGGGCGTAGGGCATCATGGGAAATTGCTGCACCGCCCCGGCATTGGCGAGCAAAGGCTGGATCTTGGGGATCCCAGAGCGCAGCAGGTCGGCGGGAATGTGGTCTTCCGGCACCAGGTCGCTGAGGGTGGTCAGAGCCGTCAAAATCTGGCCTTTCATCTCCTCTATTTTTTCCTTTTCCTGCCGGTAAAACTGCAGGATGCGCTGCAGCAAGGCCAGAAACCCCGGGCGGCCAAAGCGGGGCTCTACGGGAAAATAGGTGCCGGCGTAAAAGGGCACCAGGTCATCGGGCGTGAGGAAAACATTGAGGGGCCACCCCCCCTGCCCGCTCATGAGCTGCAACGCCTGCATGTAGATGCTGTCGAGATCCGGCCGCTCCTCGCGATCCACCTTGATGGGCAAAAAATGGGCATTCAAAAAGGCGGCAATTTCAGGGTTGGAGAAGGCCTCGCCCTCCATGACCGTACACCAGTGGCAACTGGAATAGCCGATGGACAGAAAAATCGGCCTATCCTCGGCCCGCGCTTTCTCCAGAGCCTCGGGGATCCAAGGCCACCAGTCCACCGGGTTCTCGGCGTGCTTGCGCAAGTAAAGGCTGGAACTTGTGGCGAGGCGATTGGCCATAGGTACACCCTCTCACCTTTTTTTGCTTTTCAGGCTAGCGCGTTCTCCTGCCGAGGCCGAACCAACCCACTGTTGTTCAAGATACACTCACCCAGGATCCCTGTCGGTCAAGCCTGCTCCTGCTCGGCAGCCGGGATCAAAAACTCCAGAGGGCGCCCGTGCAAGACCAAGGTGGTGCTGGGGTTTTCCACAAAGCCGATCCGCTCGTAAAAGCCGCGCTGATGGGTTGTGAACAGGTAGATGCGCTCCACCGACTGCAGGTGGGGATGGCTGATCAGGGTTTCCACCAACTTGCGCCCAATGCCCTGACGTCGGTAGTCGTGATCGACCACGATATCCCAGAGGACGGCCCGGTAAACCCCATCGGAAGTGGCGCGGCCAAAGCCAATCAGGCGCTCCCCATCCCAGGCGCTGACCACCGGATGGCTGTGGGCAACGGCCCGCTCCATCTCCTGCCGCTGGCGATTCTGCGCCCAAAAGGCATTGCGGTTCAACAGCAGGAGAAGTTGATCCAGATCCAGCTCGCCCCGCTCCAGAGAGAAGCGAATGTTGCGGTTGTCCACCGGCTGACGAGAGAGGGCAATGACAGGCTCAGGAGAGGGATCGGGCATGAAGAAGACCTTTGCAGCAGTGAGGGTTGGCAAGGAAGGGGGAGTTCAGCAAAACACTTGGGCCTGACAAACTGAGGCTAGCTGGCCGAGGCACTTTCGGCGGTTGGCCCCGCATGCTCTAGGGCATAGGCTTTGAAGCGCTCCAGATCCGCCTGGATGGTGCTCTCCACCACTTTGCCCACAAACAGGCCATCCAAGATTTTGCCGAGGATCCCCGGGATCTTGTAGGCCACCGACAGCTTCACAATGGTACTGCCTTTGCGGTCGTAAAAGCGCAGCGCGCCCCGATTGGGCAGCCCCTCCACCGAACTCCAGCCAATGTGTTGGTGTTTCACCACCGTGTGGGTGCGGGAGATCCAACTGAAGGTGAGGCCGCGGGTGTCCAGTGTCCACCGGGACAGCTCCTGATCCAGCAATTCCACCGAGCGGATCCACTTCATCCAACGGGGCATGAGGGTGAGGTTGGCCCACAAATCCCATACCTGCTCGATGGGAACAGGCACCTCCACCTGACAGGTATGCTCTAGCCAATCCGACTCTGACATAGGGCCTCCCACGCAACACCCGGCAGAAACACAAACCATCCAGGGGCTTGACCACAACGCCTCGGAACGGGATCCCTGCCTTTACAAAATTTTATATCGACCTAAGATAGCATTATCGGCCTCGTGAAAGTTTGGGGCTCTGCGCTTTTTGGCAGCCCGGTTTCTTTTTCCAGCAAGTTGCGGCTGCCCCCCATGAGGGCAATGCAGAAGGCAGGTATCATGATTGCCATCTGCAAGCTCCACTTGCAAAGGTTCGGTGCATCCACTCGGTTGACTCGACGGGACGACCTCACCATGGTTTCACAATGGAAACAGCATCTTAAGAACTACTTCGTGGCGGGGTTGCTGGTGGTGATCCCTCTGGCAACTACCATTTGGCTGACGGTGGAGGTGGCCACCTGGAGCATTGGCTTTCTGACCAGCATTCCGAAGCAGTTCAATCCCATCCAGGGTTTGCACCCGATCTTGATCAACCTCATCGATCTGGCGGTGGGCCTGTTGACGCCGATTGTGCTCATCCTGTTGATTGGCTTCATGGCCCGCAACATTGTCGGCCAGTGGCTGCTCAATCTCAGCGAACAGTTGCTCCATGCGATTCCGGTGGCGGGGCTGGTGTACAAGACCTTGAAGCAATTGGTCAGTGTTTTGTTTGCCCCCAACAATCAGCGCTTTCGGCGGGTGGTGCTGGTGGAATATCCCCGACCAGGAGCTTGGGCGCTGGCCTTTGTGACGGGCACCATTCAAACTCCCATTCGGCCCGATGGGCCGCAGCGCTCCCTTGGCCTGTTTGTGCCCACCACCCCCAATCCAACGACGGGCTGGTACGCCATTGTGCCGGAAGACCAGGTGGTGGAAGTGTTCATGCCGGTGGAAGATGCTTTTAAGATGCTCATTTCCGGCGGCATTGTCACCCCTGAGAGTTTTGAAGCGGGGCTGCAGCGGCGAGAAGGAGCTTTGGCCGTGACCATGCCCAGTTTGCGGGAGCTGGTGGAGCAGGAGCGGGTGGCAGGATCCCCCAGGGCTGACTCGGTGGGCTCTGAGGTAGGTTTTGAGACTGAAGGGATCCCTTAATCCTGCTTTCCTGTCCCTGCAGAAGGGCCGGGCTGCCAGAGCTGGTATTCTTTGGCCTGTTCCAAGCGCACATAAAAAGGCCGCATTTGCCGATCCAATGCCTCCACTTGCTCGGGGGAAAAGGCTTTCCAATCAGCGCGGCTGGCCCAGCGGAGGATGAGGTGGACAAGTTCAGGATCCTGCTGATCCAGCCAAACTTCTTTGCCCAGAAAACCCGGATGTCGGCGAAGGGCAGATCCCCAAACCCGCTCGTCTTGCTCAAGAAAGGCTGCTTGCCCACCGGGAGGAACCCGGAAGCAGAGATGTTCGATGGCGATAGGGCCGGGCGGGCTGGGGCAGGTCGACATAGGAGCAGAGGCGGCAAAGTTAAAGATGGGCCCTCTCAAGACTCCAGGGGGGAAGCAGTCAATCGTTGCAGGGTGGGAATGAAGTCGGGGTAGGAGATGCGGGCACAGTCGGCTCCCCTGAGGAGGGTGGATCCCTGCGCTCCTAGAGCTGCCACCATCAGGCTCATGGCGATGCGGTGATCCTCGTGGCTATCGACCTCGGCCCCGTGAAGAGGGATCCCTCCCTTGATTTCCAGGCCATCAGGATATTCAGTGACCTGGGCTCCCATGCGGCTCAACTCTTGGGCCATGGCTGACAGACGGTCGCTTTCTTTCACCCGCAGCTCTGCGGCATCGCGAATCACCGTGATCCCCTCGGCAAAGGCCGCCGCCACCGCCAAAACCGGGATCTCGTCGATCAGGGTGGGGATGAGATCGCCGGCGATGGTGCAGCCGCGCAAGCGGGCCGAACGCACCCGCAGATCTCCCAGGGGCTCGCCGGCCATTTCCCGGCAGTTTTCAATTTGAATATCGGCCCCCATCTCCTGCAACACCCGTAGTGCACCGGTACGGGTGGGGTTGAGGCCCACATCCCTTAGCAGCAATTCGCTCTCGGGCACAATGGAGGCGGCCACCAGCCAAAAGGCTGCCGAGCTGATATCCCCCGGCACCTGAACTCTCTGGCCCACCAGGCGGGATCCCCCCACCACGGCCACGGTTTTCGCCTCTGGATCCACGTGAATGTCGGCTCCGAAGGCCCGCAACATCCGTTCCGAGTGATCCCGAGAGAGAGCCGGCTCGGTGACTTGGGTGGTGCCTTCTGCCAGCAGGCCCGCCAGCAAGAGGCAGGATTTCACCTGCGCTGAAGCCACCGGGGAGCGGTAGTGAATGCCCTTGAGGGATCCCCCTTGTACGGCCAAAGGTGCCAACGTCCCACCGGCCCGTCCCCAAATGCTGGCCCCCATCTGCCGCAGCGGTTCTACCACCCGCCCCATGGGCCGCGAGCGCAGGGAGCGATCGCCGGTGACGGCAAAAAAGCGCCCGGCCTGGCCCGCCAGGATCCCCAGCATCAGGCGCAGGGTGGTGCCGGAGTTACCTGCATCCAACACGTCTGCCGGTTCTTGCAGCTGGCCCAGGCCAACTCCCCGAATGCGAACACACTCGCTGTTGAGCTCCGAAATATCTGCCCCCAGCGCCCGAAAACAGGCTGCCGTACTGCGGGGATCCTCTCCCAGCAACAGCCCTTGGATGGTGGTTTCTCCTTCGGCCAGGGATCCCAGCATCAGGGCGCGGTGGGAAATGGATTTGTCGCCGGGGATGCTGACTTGGCCGCGCAGGCCCTTGGCCGGCGAGAGAGTGAGGATATCGGTAGAAGAAGAGTGAGTCAACACAGCAACTCTGATGGCAGACTGGGCAAAAGCGGCAGCAGTCTCATCTTACTCAGGCCCGGACTCATGCCCCAGAGATCTTACCAGGGATCCCAAGACAGCCTGTCTTTTGACGGCCACCCCTCTTTTCTCAGAGGATCACCTTAACAACATGGATTCCTCGGTCGGGGCCTGGCCTCGGCCTTTTTTTTGCAGATACTGAACTTTGTAGCAGCAGAAATAGAACCCCCGCAGACCGTGCTTGGCAAGGTGTATCAACACGATTCCGTTTTGACCGAGGAGGTGATGGCCTACCTGCAACCCCAGGGGGGCGGTATTTTTTTGGATGTGACGTTGGGAGGGGGTGGACACAGCTTGGCGCTGCTGCGGGGGGGAGCTGCTCGAGTGGTGGGGTTGGATCGGGATCCGGCGGCTCTGCAGGCGGCGCAAGCGCGTTTTGCAGCAGAAGGGATCCCCGGCAGCCGCATCCAACTGTGGCACCTCAATTTTGCCGATTTCGATCTGCAGCAGCATGGCTTTCGGGATGAGCAGGGGCAGGGGATTCCCTTCGATGGCATCGTGGCCGACTTGGGGGTGAGTTCGCCGCAACTGGACTGCCCTGAGCGGGGATTTAGCTTTCGCGGAGAGGGGCCGCTGGACATGCGCATGGATCCCAGTGCCGCTCAGGAAACCGCTGCCGATTGGGTTAATCATCGCCCGGTCGAAGAGTTGATCGAGATTTTCACCCGTTACGGCGAAGAGCGATTTGCCCGCCGCATTGCCCATCACATCGAGCAGGCTCGTCCCCTCGCCACAACTACCCAGTTGGCCCAGGTGGTTTGGCAGGCGGTACCTCCGGCAGCTCGGCGAGGCCGCATCCACCCGGCCACCCGCGTCTTTCAGGCGTTGCGCATTGCCGTGAACCGAGAACTGGAGGCTTTAGAAACCTTGCTGGCCCAAGCCCCCACTTGGTTGAAACCCGGCGGCAGGTTGGCCGTAATCAGCTTCCATAGCCTTGAAGATCGCCTGGTGAAATGGGCCTTTCGCAGGGATCCCCGTTGGCAGGTGCTCACCCCCAAGCCCTTGTCCCCTTCCGAACTGGAACGGCAACGCAATCCACGGGCCCGCTCTGCCAAACTGCGAGTGGCTGCCCGCAGCAGTCAGATGTAGGTTTAGGTTGGTTCTCCCGCTCTCAAGAGATCGGCTACCGTGAAGCGGACAGCTGTCCTGCTGAGGCCGGGAATCGGGAGAAGGGGGTTGCTATTGGGGGATGCGGGGAACTAGGGTGAAGCGGAACCGGCAGTCCTGCACCGTCGGATCCCTTGGTGTGTGTGAGGTTAAGCCCTATGGTTAGCCAGCCTTTGAACGCAGGTCTTGATCGTCCCAAAAGCCCTCGTCGCCACAGACAGCCTTCTGCTCTGAGCCGACCCCTCTCCGGTACAGTTCAGGCCAGCCGCACCCAACCTTTGAATTTGAAGTTGAAATCAGCCCATCCTCGCAGCCAGCATCTTGCTTGGGCAGAACACCTAGCCTGGTGGAAGCAAATCTCCACAGGGATGGCTATCCTCTCCGGCGTTTCAGTGTTGAGCCTTTACAGTTGGACTGTGCATACCCAAAGCCGGTGGAGCCAGCGTTACCAGGTGTGGCAGCAGATGCAGCGCAACGAACGACAGTTTCTGCTGACTCAAGAATCCATTGCCAATTCTCTCCGGGAAATCGCCGACCGCTCCGAAATGGTGCCGCTGGTACCGGATCGGATGATTGAGGTGCCGATTGCCTCTCCCAGCCATGTTGAACCGGATCCAGCCCACCAGGCAACGGCTTTGCCGGAAAGAGCGCTCCGCGCCGCTCACGCGACCGAAAAAGCCCCTCTTTTCTATCCGGTTGGGTACTAGTCCAATGAATCCCGTGGACAGCAGCCAAGCCACTGCTCCCCTCTTACTCTCCCAAAGGCTGTGGATTTTGCAAGATCTCAGCGTATCTCTATCCTCCCTATTCTTCAAATTCTTCAAAAGTCAAGGGATCCCTGGGCCTCAGGATCTGGAATAGTAGTGGGCTACTCTTCAACTGCTTACAAAGCAGTGAAGAAATCTGGCCTAAATGGGATGTGGCCCATCCGAAGCCCTGGGATTGCCGTTGGGATCCCGTTCACCCCTGGGGATGACATCCCCCCTGGCAGGATAGGAACTCCAGAGCAGGGGATGTATGATGCCTAGCACGGCTTTTTCGGAGCAATCGCAGAGAAAGCTGTACCGACAGGTTGTCCTGGGGATCAGCCAGGGCATGTAAAGGGGAAAGTCCGGTGCAAATCCGGCGCTGTGCCGCAACTGTGATGGGCTTGGGCTAGACCTATGCCCTCAGTCAGGATGCCCGCCTGCGGTTCTGGCTCGTCTTTCTTCCGCGTCGCACGGAATCAGGAGCTTCAAGAAAGAAAATGAATCCCATTCTAGGTCTCAGCCTGGCGCTGGGGGGTCTTGTTTTGGGGATCCCAGCGTGGGCGCAGCCGGCAGCTTCCCCGCCCTCAGCTCAAGAGGTTTTGGAAACCGGCGTTAGCGCCGAGATTTTAAATCAACCCGTCACCACGCCTTTTCGTCGCCCCGGCTTGCTGCGGGATTCTTCCCGCCCGGTTTACGTCGTTACCCGCCAGCAAATTCGAGAGCAAGGGGCAAGAACCGTTCAGGAGGCCCTGCGCTACCTGCCCGGGATCCTCAGCGACGGCACGGCAGGAACCCAGTTGGGAGCCCTTAGCTCCCAGTTTATGCGGGGAGGACGAACGGCCCAGGTTTTGGTGCTGTTGGATGGCCGCCCCATTAACGACCTGGGCTTTTTTGGCGGGTTCGATCTGTCTCAGATCACTACAGATGTGGTCGAGCGTATTGAGATCTCTCCAGGTGGGGGCTCCACCTTATACGGCTCCGATGCCGTTGGCGGGGTCATCAACATCGTGACGCTGGATCCAAAGCCGGGATCCGAGACCGTGCTGGAAGCGGCTATCGGCAGCTACGGCCTCAACGAGCAAGGGATCCAAAACCGCGGCCAGGTGCAGGATCTGGGCTGGGTGGTCAGCTATCGCCGTCTGCAGAGCAACAACGACTTTCCTTTTGAAATTAGGCGTTTGGGCAAAGCAGGCAGGCGGGAGAACTCGGCAGTGGAGTACCACAACCTACAAGCCAAACTCACCTGGCAACTGGCAGAAGGCCAGGTCCTAACAGGAAATGCCCTTTATCTCAATAAAGCGTTTCAGGTGCCCGGCAGCACCGAGTTTCCCTCCCCCGATGCAGTGCAAAACACCAACGACCTGCTGTTAGATCTCAGTTGGCTGTGGGATCAAGAGAAGGGATCCCTGCAAGCTAGGGTATTTTTTGACGACCTCAACTATCGCTTCAGCGCCCCACAAAGCCAGGGATCCCGGGATGAGATCCTGCGAACGGGGTGGGGATCCCAACTGCAATACACCTGGAAGGCTGCTGAAAACCTGGAGCTTACTCTAGGAGCAGACTACCGATCCATTTCAGCTCGCAACACCACCTTCTCCTTTGCCAGGGGATCCACCAATGTCAACTACGACAATACCGTGAACCAAGGGGCCCTCTTTGCCCGCCTGGATTACAAGCCACAGCCCAACTTTTATCTCAACTTAGGTGTTCGCCAAGATTCGAGCAATCTGGTCAACGGTTCGGCCACCTCTCCCGCCGCAGGGATCCGCTGGGTTTTGGCAGAAGGCACCACCCTGAGGGCCAATTATGCCGGCAGCTTTCGCACCCCCTTGATCTCAAACTTATTCTTTCGTTTGCGGGGCTTTTTTGAGGTAGATGGGAACCCCAATTTGCGACCGGAGCGGGGAGAGAGTTTTGACATTGGCCTGGATCAGGCTCTGGGAGATTTTGGCCTACTGCGCTTGACCTTTGCCCATAACCGCATCCGCGATGGCATTACCTTTGTCAGCACTGGCCCGCGCAGGGGAACCTACGAAAACATTGAGCTCGTGGAATACACAGGCATAGAAGCAGCCCTGGATTTGCGATTGGGGGAAAACTGGACTCTTTTTGCCAACTACACCCTGAACGATCCCATCATCCGCTCGGCGCTGGATCCCAAAGCGGTTGGCAAACAGCTAGCCTTCGTGGGAGCAGACAGCTTCAACCTGGGCCTGAGCTACCGCGATGCAGAGGATCAGTATGCCTCAGTTTTCCTGCATCACATTGGCACTTTCTTTACCAACAACGCCAATACCCAATCTCTGCCCGGCTACACCAACCTGGCTCTGCGGGGAGGGATCCCAGTAGCAGAAAATCTCGCTCTCGAGGTGGGAGTCGATAACCTGCTGGATGAGCAATATGAGGTTTTCCCCGGCTACCCCGGAGTGGGTCGCACCGTTCGGCTTAATTTAAGGGGCCAATTTTAGAGCGACTTGAGGCTGACTTTTAGCTGTCTAACTCACTGCTGAATCCTTGGCCAAGACATTGAGATCGTCTTTGCCTCTTCTCACACCCTTTGCTTGGACAGAAACCTATGACTATATCAAGGAGCACCATGTCTCGATCAACTTCCCAGTTGCCCATCCAAGCTGGCAGCGCTGCTCAGCAACCCAGCAGCCATTGTCTTTGGGTTTGTGTCACTTGCGGATCTCGGTGGGTTAACGGCCAAAAAGAAGGGATTAGCAAGGGAGAAATGCTGCTGTCTGCCCTGCAATCTCAAACCCTCAATCCTCAACTGACCCTGAAGCCGGTTGCCTGTATGAGCGGCTGCAGCCATGCTTGTGTCGTTGCGTTGGCAGCACCTCAAAAGATGACCTATGTTTTTGGAGATCTCGATCCAAAAGATGTGGATCTCATTCTGCAGACAGCAGAGCTCTACCTCACCAAGCCAGATGGGATCCTACCCTGGGCCGAGCGCCCTCTCAAAAAAGAGGTGATTACTCGTATTCCACCACTACCTTGAGGAGCTCTCTCATGGCCACTTTTACCCCCTGGATAACCCCTCTCCATCAAACTTGGCAGGAAGTTTCTCTGACGGGTTGGACAACCCTTTATGAAGGGATCCCTGCCCACATCGACTGCTTGGGGCCGTTGCTCTACGAGCTGTTTCAAGAGCACTGGGCCGAGATCCAGGTGGGCCATGTGGCGGAAGGCGGGGTGCTGGAGCTGGCTTTCAAGAAACCTCCAGCTTTGTGCGTGCTCTACGATGGCTATCTAACCGTTGCCACCGAAACTTGGCACCTGCATTTGTGCCTGGAGGAGCACCAAGGCGGCCCCCATCGTAAGACCCCACCCGAGCTGCGCCGCAAAAGATTGGTTAGCCGTGCTGCTCTCTACCGGCGCCTCAATCCCCAAGGTCAGCCCCGCATGTGGGGAATCCAATTCTGGAATGGAGCAGAAGAGCCTTTGCTGCAGATTTTTCTGCCCAGCCCCTTTTTGGGGCCAGAGGAAGACTACCTGCCGGAAGGCAAAGCAGATTACCAAAAGCTTTCTCTTTACGAGCGCATCCGCGCCATCTATGTGCAGGGGAAAGAGCGGATCCCCTATGAGGATAACCCTCTTAAACGTCCCTACCTTGCCGTCTGTCGTTCCAGCCGTTGTTATCCTTCCCGCAACTACCAACCAGTTGTGGAAGCTCTGGAATCGGCTCTTCGAGAAGCCAACCTGGACGTACAGGTTATCACCTCAGGCTGCTTGGAAGTTTGCCAACAGGGGCCCGTGGTTTTTTACTCTGGGGATCGCACCTGGTACAAGCGGGTTACTCCCCAAGTAGCTCGACAAATTGTTTTTGAGCATTTGCTTAATAGCTGTCCTCTGAAAGACCACCTTTTTCCAGGAGATTAAAGCATGATTGGCCTGCAATCGAGTGCTCAACCTATCCCCAGCTCTCGCCGCTTAATCCCAGCCCCACTTTGGATACAAGCTGCTCAAGATTTGGCCCGAGGCTGGTTCTGGCCCAGCTTGTTTACCACCGTCGGCTGTCTCAGCAATATTGCTTATACATGTACCCTTCCTTTTGTAACTGTTGGTATTGTTGCGGGCACAACTTTAACCCGCCAAAGGGCAATCATTAGTGCTTTGATGATTTGGCTGGCCAACCAAATCTTTGGCTACACCTGGCACAACTATCCCCGCACTCCCGATTCGTTTGCCTGGGGGTTGGTGCTGGGGATCGGCACGGTGGGGATTGCTCTTGCTGGCGGTTACCGACCTCTGTTTTCTCAGTCCAAGCCGCTTCGGCCAAGGCAACTGCTGCTGAACTATCTCTGGATCCCGGCCATGCTCATCTTGGGGTTTCTGGCTTTTGAAGGGCTGATTTTGGCCGCCGGCCTGGTTTTGGGGGGAACGGAGGGCCTGACCCTGCCCATTCTGGGCAAAATCTGGCTGCACAACTGGCTGTGGACAGGACTTTGGATTGGGATCCACGCGCTGCTGGTGTGGGACAGAGGACGTCGCCGGGTGTGGCTTGGAGAGGAGAAACTGCGGTGAGCTGCTCCCGTACAAGCTCTTCCCATCCCGTCAGCGGTGCGGAGCACTTTTGCAGTGATCTAGAGCATCCCCAAGAGGGATCCAGGCCAAAATAGGGGCGACCTGTGTGGGAGGGGATCCCTTTGCAACTCAGTCGCGTTAACAGTGAGCATGACTCTAGTCAATGATACGCTGGACTATACTGAAAATAATGTACAGTATGTTCAGTATGGCTGCTTGGTATGGCTAGGTATGTAAAACCGAGAGAAGCGGCGGATTATTTTGGGGTGTGTCTCCACACTTTGAGGCGATGGGAACAGAAGGGCTGGATCAAGGCAATACGTACACCATCCGGTAGGGCGAGAAGGTATGACCTCGACAGCTACATTAAATCACCAAGAAAAACCAAACGAGTCGTTTTGTACGCCCGAGTCAGCAGTCGAGGGCAGAAACCAGACTTGGAGCGACAGATTGCAAGACTGGTTAACCTCTATCCTGGAGCCGAAGTGGTCGGAGAGGTTGGCGGCGGTCTCGACTTCAAAAGACCAAAGTTCCTTGCCTTATTGGAACGAGTTCGTGCGGGAGACGTCGGAACGATTGTGGTCGCTCACCGGGATCGACTCTGCCGGTTTGGATTTGAGCTCGTTGAGTGGTACTGCCGTCAATACGGGTGCGAGGTCTTGGTTCTCGATGACGATCACCTTTCTCCCCAACAGGAACTGGTTGAGGATATCCTCACCATCCTGCACTGCTTCAGCAGTCGGCTCTACGGACTCAGAAAATACCGGGCTGCAATCGAGAAAGATACGGATTTATCCGGAACCAGCGCTGGCTAAAGTTTGGAAGCGGTGGCAAGCGGCGTGCCGGTACTGCTACAACCAAGCGATTGCCTATCAGCGTCAGCATGGTGCCCCAAAAACGGCCAGAAAGCTGCGGGACATCATCCTGCGCTCCGACCTGCCCGAGTGGGTGAAGGACGCCCCCTGCCACATCAAACAGAACGCGGTCGTCGAGGCGTGGTTGGCGTTTCACCGGAGCAAAGACGCGAGGTTTCGCAGTGTGCGAGACAGGTCGCATACGCTGCAGTTCAACGCCGGCAACTTTCGCAATGGAACGTGGTATCCGAAACTCACCCGAGGTTTGGCGTTTCGTGCATCCGAGGAGATGCCCAGAGAATGGGCACGTGGGACTGAACTAATGCGGGTGAAAGACAGATGGTATGCCATCTTTCCTGAGCCCGTGAACGAGCAGTGTTCGTTAGCAAAGGGGGTTGTTGCGCTTGACCCTGGGGTAAGAAGTTTCTTTACAGGGTTTGATGGAGCAGGTTTTGTAGATATTGCCAAGGGGGACTTCGGTAGGATCGCTCGGCTGTGCTACCACCTAGACGATCTGCAATCTAGGCTGAGCAAGGCACCGAGACTCAAGCGTAGGCGAATGCGGCAAGCGGCGTTTCGTCTGCGGGAGAGAATCGGGAACTTGGTGGACGAGTGCCATCGCAAGGTAGCGGCGTTCCTGACGGATAACTACCGATTGATATTCCTCCCCACTTTCGAGTCAGCCAAGATGGTTGCCAAGGCGGGGAGGAAGTTTGGTAGCAAGACAGCAAGGGCGATGCTCACCTGGGCGCACTATCGGTTCAAGCAGTTCCTGAAGTTTCAAGCCCAAAAGAAAAACGTGGTTGTCGTGGAAGTATCGGAAGCGTACACCAGCAAAACCTGTACCAAGTGTGGGCACATCCACACGAAGTTAGGTGGTGCGAAAGTGTTCACATGCCCCAAGTGCAACCATAGGCTACCACGAGACTGGCAAGGCGCTCTGGGTGTTATGCTCAGAGCTTTGCGGGATACCGCCTTTCTGTTCGAACTCCGTCCCGCTAACGCGAACGGAAATGGACAGAATGCTATCGCTTCACCGTTGAGCAGTAATGGTCAGCAGTGTTCAGCGTAAATGTATCAGCATTCCTGCCATCCTCTGCTCTTGGCTTCCCAACGCCTCTTGCTGTTCAGCGGCAAGGGAGGAGTGGGCAAAACAACCTTGACCTGCGCGCTGGCTCGCCAACTGGCCCAGGTGGATCCCCAGCGCCGTCTGCTCCTGATGTCCACAGATCCCGCCCACTCGTTGGGGGACGTGCTGCAAATCTCGGTTACGGATGTGGCCCAACCCTTGCCGGATCGCCCCAATTTACAGGTGCGGGCTTTGCAAGCGGAGATTTTGCTGCGGTCTTTTCGGCAAACCTATGGGCCGGCCCTGGAGCTCATTGCCGAGCGGGGCAGTTGGTTTGGCCGAGAGGATCTGCTGCCGATCTGGGATTTGGCGTGGCCGGGGGTGGATGAGCTGATGGCCATTCTGGAGGTCAACCGGCTGCTGGCGAGGGAGGAGGTGGATACGGTCATCCTGGATACGGCCCCCACCGGGCATACCCTGCGGCTGTTGGAGCTGCCCGACTTTTTGGATAATCTGCTGGCCGTGTTTGCCACCTTTCAGGCCAAGCACCGGGAAATCGCCCAAGCCCTGACGGGCACCTATCGACCGGATGAGGCGGATGCGTTTTTGGCCCAGTTGCAGAGGGAACTGGAGGGGGGCAAAGCCCGCTTGACCAATCCGGAGAGCACTTCTGCTTGGCTGGTGATGATCCCGGAGCAGTTGAGCGTGGCGGAAACCCGCCGCTTTTGTCAGCAACTGCAAAACCGCCGCGTGCCCATCGGCGGTCTTCTGGTCAATCAGGTGCTGCTTGCAAGAGAGAATAACAGCCAACCTTCGCTGCCCGCTGCTCTCCCCTCTTCCCTCTACTTGGCGCGGCAACAGGAACAGCGGCGTGTGCTCAAAGCCCTACAGGAGGAGCTGCCCGGATACTCTATCTGGGTCTGTCCTTATCAACTGCAGGAGCCGGTTGGGTTGGCGGCCCTGGATGAGCTGGTTCAGCAGCTTCGCCCCTTGCCAGAGGTGCTGCTGCAGTTGGAAGGGATCCCAGAGCAAAAAGCAGAGAGCCAAGAGAAGAGAAAGTCTCTCTTCTCCACCCTCTTCCCTTCCTTCAAGGGGATCCCGGCTCTACCGGACTTTTTGGCCCAAGGGATCCGACTGGTGTTGGTGGGGGGCAAAGGGGGTGTGGGCAAGACGACGGTGGCCGGGGCCCTGGCTTGGAACTTGGCCAAGCGCCATCCCGACAAGCAGCTCTTGCTGGTCTCCATCGATCCGGCTCACTCGCTGGGGGATCTGTTTCAGACGAAACTGGGTCAGGATCCCATTCCCCTGCTGCCCAACCTGCTGGGGCAGGAGGTCGATGCGGCGGTGGTGCTGGAGCAATTCCGGCAGGATTACCTGGAGGAGGTGGCGGCCATCTTGGCGGGGGAGGGGACGGCAGGGGTGGAAGTCCAATACGACCCGCAGGCGTGGCGGCAACTGCTGCAGATGCCTCCACCCGGCTTGGATGAGGTGATGGCCCTGTTGAGTGTTCTCCGACAGGAGACGAGCGGGCAGTTCGACCTGGTGGTGCTGGACACGGCTCCCACAGGCCATCTCCTGCGGTTTCTGCAGATGCCCCAGGCTCTGGAAGGTTGGGTAAGCTTGGCCCTGAAGCTGTGGCTGAAATATCGGGATGTGGTGGGCAGGCCGGAATGGGCGCAGCGGATGCGGGAGCTCTTGGCCCAGGTGCGACAGCTCCGGCAGCAGCTCCAGGATCCCCAGTTTGTTACCTTTATCCCCGTCTTTAACCCCGAGCAAGCAGTTCTGGCGGAAACCGAGCGTCTCTTAGCGGAACTGGATGCTTTGGGGATCCCTCATCCCTACGCCGTTCTCAATCGGGTGTGGTTGGAGGATTCTACCCCCTTTGGAGAGGCCCTCCGCCGTCGTCACCAGACTCTTCTGGCCCAGCTCCCCCAGCCATTTTCCCAGCAGGCCATCTTGACCATCCCCTTCCTACATCCTCCCAGCTTGGAGAATATCGGCTCCTACTTATTGGCTCCTCAGGAGCCCTAACCTAGGGGTAGACCTTGCTCACCCAAGGAGTTATGGATCCCCATCTGGAAGAACGCGCCCGCGAGCTGCGCACCCTGCTGCAGAAGGCCAGCATTGCCTACTATGTCCACGATGCGCCCATCCTGGAAGACAGCGTTTACGACCGCCTCTACCGCGAGCTGCAAGAGCTGGAGCGGGCTTACCCTGAACTGGTCACTCCCGATAGCCCTACTCAGCGGGTGGGAGAAAAACCTGCAGAGCATTTTCCCACCGTCTTCCACCGCATCCCCCTCTACAGCTTGGAAAACGCTTTCAACCCAGAAGAGCTAGAGGAGTGGCAAGAGCGTCTGCTGCGAGTTTTGGGCCGTGCCCCTGTTCCCGACGGCGGGACAGAGGGAGAGCTGGAATATGTATGTGAGCTGAAGATTGATGGCGCCGCCTTGGCCCTAACCTACATCGAGGGTCTTTTGGAGCGGGGTGCTACTCGGGGGGACGGACAGGCCGGAGAGGACATCACCCCCAACGTGCGCGCCATTCGTTCGATTCCCCTGCGGCTGGCGACAGCAGATCCGCCTCCCGTTTTGGAGGTGCGGGGGGAAGTCTATCTGGCCCTAGCCGAGTTTGAACGGATCAACCAAGAGCGTCGTTCCGCCGGGGATCCCCCCTTTGCTAACCCGCGCAACTGTGCTGCCGGTACCCTGCGGCAGTTGGATAGCCGCGTTGTGGCCGCCCGCAAGCTCAGCTTCTTCGCCTACGCCCTCCACTGGCCGGAGGGATGGCCTGCCGGGGATCCCCCGCAAACCCAGTGGCAGTGTCTGCAGCAGCTCAAGGAATTGGGATTTCCGGTCAACCCCCTTTCCCAGGTCTGTCGGGGCTTGGGAGAAGTGATCCAATTTTATGAGCGATGGCGGGGTGCCCAGCTCCCCTACGCCAGCGACGGGGTGGTGGTGAAATTGAACTCCTTGCGGCTGCAGGAGGAGGCCGGCTTTACGCAAAAATTTCCCCGCTGGGCCATTGCCCTCAAATACCCTGCCCAGGAAGTCCCCACCCGCATCCGCGCCATCGTGGCCAGCGTGGGCCGTACCGGCGCCGTCACTCCGGTGGCAGAGCTGGAGCCGGTTCCTTTGGCCGGCACCCTTGTCAGCCGCGCCAGCCTGCACAATGCCGATCGCCTGCGGGAGCTGGACGTGCACATCGGCGATACTGCCATCGTGCGCAAAGCCGGGGAGATCATCCCGGAGGTGGTCGGGATCCTAAAAGAATTGCGCCCTGCCGACGCTGTTCCCTACAGCCTGCCCAGCCAGTGCCCGGAATGCCACACCCCCTTGGTTCGTCCCCCTGGCGAAGCCGTGACCCGCTGCCCCAACCCCGAGTGCCCGGCCAAGCTGCGGGGCCAATTGCAGCACTGGGCCAGCCGCGATGCTTTGGATATCGAAGGCTTAGGGGAAAAGCGGGCAGCCCAATTGGTGGAGAGCTTGGGGGTGCGCACCGTAGCCGATCTCTACCGCCTCACCCCAGAGCAGTTGCAGGGTTTGGAGGGAATGGGATCCCGCTCCAGCCAAAAGCTGGTGCAAGCCATTCAGCGCTCTCGCCAGCAGCCCTGGGAACGGGTGCTCTACGGGCTGGGGATCCCCCATGTGGGGGTGGTCACCGCCCAGATTTTGGCCGGCCATTTTCCCACCCCTGAGCTTTTGGCCCAAGCCAGCGCAGAAACCATCGCCCAGATCTATGGGATAGGCGCGGAAGTGGCGGAAGCGGTGGTGGCCTGGTTTGCCGAGCCGGCCCATCGTCGCCTGTTGCAGGAGTTGCAGGCGCTAGGGATCCCCGCTCTTCCTCAGCAGGAGAACCCTGCCGTCTCCCAGATCCTGGCCGGGAAAAAATTCGTAATCACCGGCACCTTGCCCACCCTCTCCCGCCAGCAGGCCAAGGCTTGGATTGAGAGTCGGGGGGGCAAAGTCACCGCCAGCGTCAGCCGCCAAACCGACTACGTGGTGGTGGGCTCTGACCCCGGCTCCAAGCTGGAGCAAGCCCAACAACTGGGGATCCCCCTGCTGACCGAAGCGGAGCTGTTGGCGCTGGATCCCACCGTGGAATCCGGTGATCTGCATCCTTGACAGGGTGGATCCCCGAAAAACTTGGGTAGGGTGGGTTGTCTTAGCGGCAGGGATAATTTATGATTCACCTCTAGTGAGGAGTGGACGCCAATAGGGGGAAGCGAACGAAACACGGACAGTTCCTTCCCCTTTTTGGTTACAAAAAGGCGCGGCCACACCTCCAAAAAGTATCCAACTTAACTGAAGGATTCCTTTGCCAGTGCCAGATAAGTTCAACTATGATGGGATCAGCGGAGACGCATGTTTCCGTTCACTCCTCACACCATCTTCCGCTCGGCGTCAAGTCGGGCGGTTTTTCTATAAATCCGTCCAAAGGATGTATGACCATTCCCGATAGCAGCGAAACGGCTCACCCCTTCCATTTCCAGTTTTCCTCCTTGTAAGACACTTGGGGAGAACTGAGGCTGTGGCGTTTGCACGGGTAGCGCAGAGCGCTGGAGAAGCTTATGGTCACTTTGAAGCAAGAATGAAACACCTCCGTTGCATTGCTTCCCAGCTCCCTTTTGAAGAGTGGGTGGTCGCGGAAGCGGCACGGAGCGCTTGGGAAGTGTCTCAATCCAGTTTGAAATGACTATATCTCCAGTCTTTCCAGTTGATCCCCATGGGAATCTCTTGGCACCCTGCCCCCTTGGGGATCCGGAAACAAGCCCTACGAGCCCAGTGGAGATGCTAGACTAGTAGGTCAGTGAGATTCCACCAACTTCGGCCTCCTTACGCTTTCGCAGCCAATTTGCGACTGGATTGGAAGGTTTAGTTTTCTTCTGGCTTTTGCCGGATTAGGATAGCCAAGAGCAAGCAGCAACGAGGATCCCATGGCCAAATATGACTCCCATCTAAAGTGCTCCTTCTGCAACAAGTCACAGGATCAGGTGCGTAAGTTGATTGCGGGGCCGGGGGTCTACATCTGTGACGAGTGCGTGGAGCTCTGCAACGAGATTTTGGATGAGGAACTCTACGACGGCAACACTCCTCCTGCTGCCGCCCCTGCCGCCAGCCGTCGCGAAACCCCCAAAAAACCCTCCCGCAGCCTGCCTTCTCTGGCTCAGTTGCCCAAGCCGCATGAGATCATGCGCTATCTCGACCAATATGTGATTGGCCAAGAAAAAGCTAAGAAGGTTTTGTCGGTGGCGGTTTACAACCACTACAAGCGTCTGGCTGCCAAGGCCAACCCCGGTAGCGTCGGAGTTTCGGAACTGGATGAGGTGGAGCTACAGAAGTCCAACATTTTGATCATTGGCCCCACTGGCTCCGGCAAAACCCTGCTGGCGGAAACCCTGGCTCGCATGTTGGATGTGCCTTTTGCGGTTGCAGATGCTACCACCCTTACGGAAGCTGGCTATGTGGGCGAGGATGTGGAAAACATCCTGTTGCGCCTGCTGCAGGTGGCGGACATGGACGTAGAAGAGGCCCAGCGCGGCATCATCTACATCGACGAAATCGACAAAATTGCCCGCAAAAGCGAGAACCCCTCCATTACCCGCGATGTCTCCGGCGAGGGGGTGCAGCAGGCTTTGTTGAAGATGCTGGAAGGGACAATAGCCAACGTGCCTCCCCAGGGAGGGCGCAAGCACCCCTATCAAGACTGCATTCAAATCGACACTTCCAACATCCTCTTCATTTGCGGGGGGGCTTTTGTTGGCCTGGAAAAAGTAATCGAGCAGCGCATTGGCAAGAAATCGATGGGCTTTATCAAGCCAGGGGAGCAATTGTCGGTTAGCCGCGAGCAACGTATGGCCAATGCCCTCAAGGCTTTGGAGCCTGAAGACTTGATCAAGTACGGCATGATTCCCGAATTCACGGGGCGGCTCCCGGTAGTGGCGACTTTGGATCCGCTGGATGAGAAGGCGCTGGAGGCGATCCTGACGCAGCCCAAAAACGCCATTCTCAAGCAGGCGCAGAAGCTGTTGCGCATGGACGGGGTGGAACTGGAGTTTGAACCTGCCGCCATTGCTGCCATTGCCAAAGAGGCTTATCGCCGCAAGACCGGGGCTCGCGCCCTGCGGGCCATTGTGGAAGAGCTAATGCTGGATGTGATGTACGAGGCACCCTCCCGCCGCGACCTAAAGCACATCCGCATCACCGCAGAGATGGTGGAGCGCCGTTCCACCCGCGAGCTGATTCCTCACCCCTCTACGCTGCCCAAGCCTGAGTCGGCCTAGAGTCGCGGCCCTTCCGATCCCTGCTGGATGAACTTATGATCTGTTCTTGAAAGAGGGGGCAGGAGATCCTATGGCAGGGACTGCGTTCCGCTGGCGCGAACGACAGCGGGTGGATCGTGAATATGCGGTAATTGGTCTGGGGCGCTTTGGTTCTAGCTTGGCTCTCACCTTGATGGAGCGAGGGCACAATGTCTTGGGGATCGACCGCAGCCGTGAGATCGTGCAGCGCCTGGCGGATCAGCTGACGCAGGTGGTGGCACTCGATTCCAGCGATGAAGATGCGCTGCGAGCGGTGGATATCCTCTCCTTCGACACGGTGGTGGTGGCCATTGGCAGCGATTTTGAGAGCAATTTGCTGACGACGGTGGCCCTGAAAAGTCTGGGGGTGCGCAATGTGGTCTGTAAGGCGTCGACCGAGCGGCAACGCTCTATTCTCCTGCGAGTGGGGGCAGATCGGGTGGTGTTGCCGGAGCAAGAGGCAGGGCGCCGTTTGGCTCAGGTGTTGACAGCACCGGGGATCCTAGATCAGCTAGAGCTGGAGCCGGGCTACAGCATTACGGAATTACAGGTGCCGGAGGCGTTGGTGGGCCATACGCTGGCGGAGTCGGATCTGCGTCGCCGCTTCGGCATCACGGTGCTGGTGGTGAAGCGAAAGCAATCGCTGGTGGTCTCTCCCCCCGCAGACTACCTGCTGGAAAAGGGGGATTTGCTGGTGGTTCTGGGGGCCAATACCAACATCTCGCGGCTGAATGAGATGTAGGGAGGGATCCGATGAGAGAGGACTCCGCCCCGCTTCCGCGAGAGGAGGGGCCTGAGCGCTTGGTTCCACCAGTGCCATCCCGCGCCCGCCACCTGCCGACACCGGGCTCGGCATTGTCTCAGTCCTCTAGGGCCTTTGGGAATCGTCTGCAGTGGTTTTTCGGGGGGGACAGGCGTCGCCCGCTGCCACCGCCATTGCGCCTGGTTACAGGGTTGGGGCTCTTGGCAGTGGTGGGAACTCTGGTGCTCATGTTGCCGGGGATCGGGCGTGGGGATCCCTTGAGCTGGAATGAGGCGCTGTTTACGGCCATGTCGGCCCTGAGCGTGACGGGGCTCTCGACGATTGTGGCGGCGGAGGATCTCACCCTGTTGGGCCAGATTGTGCTGCTGATCCTGATTCAGATTGGCGGGGTGGGCTTCATGGTGTTGGCGGTGGTGGTGTTTCAATTGATCGGGCGGCGCATTTCCCTCCTCAATCGCTTGGCGCTGTGCAATTCGCTGGGGCTCATCGATCCGGGGGCGATCCTGGAATTGACTCGGCGGGTGCTGCTGGGGGTCACTCTCATTGAGTTGGGGGGGGCTCTGCTGCTCTGGGTGCACTGGCGGGATCTCTATGGGCCGGGGCGGGCAGTTTTTCTGGCTATTTTTCACGCGGTGTCGGCCTTTTGTAATGCAGGATTTGACCTGTTTGGCCGGGAAGGGATCCCTACAGACGGTCTGTCGCTGGCGATTTTGGCCGGTCTGATTTTTATCGGCGGTTTGGGCATCCCGGTTTTGTCGGATTTGTTAACCTGGCCGCGGGGCCACCGCCCCTCTCTGCACACCCGCATTACCCTAGGCGTGGTGGTGGTCTTGCTCTGCACGGGCGGCATTGGTTTGTTCTTGGGAGAGAGCTTGCCCGGTGGATCCCTGCTGGAGGTAAGCTGGCCCCACCGCTTGGGCCTGACGTTTTTTCAGTCGGTTTCTGCCCGAACGGCTGGGTTTGCCGGGATCCCCATTGAGGATTTGACCCCGGCAAGCCAGTTGCTGCTGATGGCTCTCATGTTTATTGGGGCAGCCCCAGCTTCTATGGGGGGCGGCATGACCACCGGCACCTTGGCGGTGTTGGTGTTGGCCTTGTGGGGCTATGCCCGCGGTTTGCCCAGCGCTCAAATTGCCGGGCGCAGTTTGGATCCCTCCATGGTGCGCAAGGCGGCAGCGGTGTTGACGGTTTCTCTGTTTGTGGTGTTGTTGGCCGCTTGGTTGATTTTGATAACCCACAGTAACAGTAGGTTGGATCCGGTGTTGTTTGAGGTGATCTCCGCCTTCGCCACCTGCGGCCTCTCGACAGGCTTCACTGGGGAGTTAAACTGGTTTGGCCAACTGATTATCGTGTTGGTGATGTTCTGGGGCCGGCTGGGGGCATTGACCATTGTCTTGGCCTTGGCCCAACAACAGCCTCGCCCGTTGGTGACCTACCCGGAAGAGCCGATCTTAATCGGTTAGCCCGGAACCGAGAAAAAAAGAGTCTGGTCGCGGCGGCGTTGCCCAGGTTCCAACATTGGTCTCTGGTTTTTGGGAACTTGAAGAGTAAGACTTTGCGTCCAAGCTTGCGTTCAACCTGCGTTTTAGTTCAAGAGACGGGAAATCCCCACCTTTGCTCAGATTCTGCACCGGCTTCTCCCCGAGTAGCCTTCGTTAGACTGAGTATCGGATTCCTTCGTCCCTCGCGTTACCGGGAGCCATCTGTGTCCAAGTTTCTTTTGATCGGTTCTACCGAGCCCTTCAGTGGTAAGTCGGCTGCCATCTTGGGTTTGGCCAAACACCTGCAGCAGCAAGGGATGAAAGTCACCTATGGGAAGCCCATCGGTTCTTGCGAGCGGGAGGATTGCTCGCTGGAAGGGGGCGATCCGGATATGCGCTTTGTGGCGGAGTCTCTGCGGCTGACGATTGACCAAATGCCGCCGATGCTGCTCCGGCTCAACGAAGAGGCTTTGCTGGCCCAAATGAAGCGAGCTCCCGAGGATCCAGCTCCAGAGTGCCCGGTTGCCCCTCTGTTGGAGTTTGTCCGGCGATCCCCTGCGGATTTGGTGCTGTTGGAAGGCCCAGCCGATCTTTATGAGGGGGAATTGTTTGGCTTGTCGCTGGCCAAGATGGCCCAAGCCCTGAATGCTCCGGTACTGCTGATCAATCGCTACCATTCCCCCTTGGCCGTCGATTCTCTTCTCTTTGTTCATCGCCAACTGGGATCCCATTTGGCAGGCGTGCTGCTGAACGATGTGCCGCCCGACCAGGTGCAACCGGCAAAAACGATCATTCGGCCTTTTTTGGAGGGACAAGGGATCCCGGTCTTGGGCATTTTGCCCTCCCATCGCATTTTGCGCAGCATCAGCGTTGGGGAGTTGGTGCGGCAACTGGATGCCGAGGTGCTCTGCTGTCCGGATCGGATGGACCTGATGGTTGAAGACATTGCGGTAGGGGCGATGAACGTCAACTCGGCCTTGAAGTACTTCCGTAAGCTGGATCACAAGGCGGTGATCACCGGCGGAGACCGCACCGATATTCAACTGGCCGCCCTAGAAACTTCCACCCTCTGCCTGATCTTGACCGGCAAGCTCCCTCTGGATCCCCGCATTCAGTCTCGAGCAGAAGAGCTGGAAGTGCCGATCCTCTCGGTGGATCTGGACACCTTCACCACCATCAACCGCATCGAACGGGTTTTTGGGCAGATTCGCCTGCACGAGGAGGTGAAAGTCCGCTGCATCCAAGAGCTAATGTCAGCGAATTTTGACTTTTCCCGTCTCTATGCTCATTTGGGCTTGACACAACCCCTAGTGTCGGCGGTAGGTGCATAAGAAAAGTTATTACTGGCTTCTCTATATTTGGTGTCTAAATAGATATTTCTTCGAGATTGAGCACTATATCTGATCAAGACGAAATAAGCTCAGTTTTGACGCGCTGGTCTCTAGTGTCTGATGCTTTCCAGTATCTGCAATGATTTCTGCAAAAAAACGCAGGGATCTATCGCCGGTTTGGCCTACTCACCGAATTCGAGAGATATCATGCGAGTATTCATCACCTCAACACACCACTCCTCCCCCAGATTTTCTGGGGGTTTTTGTTCGCGCCGTTTTGGCAGAATTTCCCTGTCTCTCTAACCTTACGTCACGTGAGCTGGTGTTGACGAGGTTTATACTACTGATAGTGTAAAGTAAAACTTTCCCGGAACTAGATACACTAAATAGTGGTGCTGGCACGCCCTTGTGCGGTAAGATGCAGTGTCTGTTGTCGAGCCGGGATCCCAAATCTTCCCGTTAGCATCGGATGAGCACCATGACCAAGGTTTCACGGATGCGCAGCCGCAAAGGAGCGCGCCCCAGCCGTCTGGCTGCCTGCCCCCGCAGCGGCATCTTCACGGACGGGGGATGTTCTCCTAACCCGGGGCCAGGGGGATGGGCCGTGGTGGTGGTTCAAGATGATCGGGTTGTGGAAGAGTTTTGGGGAGGGGATCCCGATAGCACCAGCAACCGCATGGAACTGACCGGCTTAATTCGGGCTTTGCGGTATTGCCGTGACACCCAAGGCAACAGCGTAGATACCATCTACAGCGACTCCCACCTTTGCGTACAGACCTACAACGACTGGATGGATCGCTGGGCAGCGCAGGGGTGGCGGCGGCGCACCGGGCCGGTGGAAAACTTGGATCTGGTTCAGGAACTGTATCAACTAAAGCAGCAGTGCCCTCAGGTGCAGGTGGTTTGGATCCAGGCTCACGAAGGGTTGCGCTGGAACGAGTACGTGGATGAGTTGGTCGCTCGCGCCCGGCCAAAGTAACAATTTCTACATATTCCGATGTATGAGGCTGCGATCACAGACAGGCTCTGAGTCCATCGCCTATCCTCAAGAGGACGGCTCGTCGCAGGTGTGATATGAAGACCCAACTTCAGTGCCGGTTTCGTCCTCTCTCCCTGACGTTGATGGCGGTGGGGGGCTCTTGGCTTCTGGGATCCTGCCAACTCAGAGGGCCACAGGTACAGTTGCCCGGCGATGTTCTGCCGGAAACCGCGCTGGTTCCCCAGTCGGCGCCCCTGGTGCTGACCTTTTCTACCCAACCGGAAGAATCTTTTCGCACTCACCCTGACCTTTTGGCCCAGTGGGAGAGCTGGACGGCAGAAGCTTTGGCTGAAACCGGCAAGGAATTCTCTCGGGAAGAGATGCAAGCTTGGGCTGGCGAGCAATTCACGATGGCAGTGGTGATCCCCAATCTGGTGCCCGGAGCTGCCGAGCCGGTGCCTGGGATCCTGTTTGGAGCCAGCACCCGCAACGCCGATTTGTCCGGGCAATTCTTGGCCCAGGTGCGGCAACAGGCAGCAGCAGAAGGGGCCAACTTCGAGCAGCGCCAGGAGCAGGGGGTCACCCTCTATGTGCAAACCAACGGAGAGCCGGGCGAGCGATGGGTAACTGCTGAGTTTGGCAACCGCTTTGTGGCAGTGGCCAACGACCCAAGGGTGATGCAGCAGGCGATTGCTGTGTATCGCGGCGAAGCAGAGCCGATTGGCCGCTCCGAAAGTTTCCGCACCGCTGTTGGCGATCTGTATAAGAGCGGCACGCTGGCCTTTGCCTACTTCAACTTCCAGGCTTTGCAGGAGGATCCCGAATCTTTCAAAGACTGGATGCAGGATCTGGATCCGGCGACGCTGGGATCCCTGCAACCCCTGCGCTCTTTGGCCATGGCTGCCCACTGGCAGGAGCAGGGCCTGCGGCTGCGCATATTGACCCAGACCGATCCGAAAACCCAGGTGCAGGGGGGGTGGCAAACGGCTCGCGGCGAACTCATTCAGCGGCTGCCCGGCAATGCCTTGGCGGTGCTGACCACCCAGCAGATTGCCCAGCGCTGGCAAGCCGTTATGCCTGAGCTGGAAAAAGATCCGCCGGTCAAAGAGTCGTTAGAGGAGCTGCGGGCTGAGTTTCGCGCCAATACCCGTTTGGACTTGGAAAAAGATCTGCTGGCTTGGATGGATGGGGAGATGGCCCTGCTGGTGGCACCGGATGCCCAGGCCCATCCCCTGTTGCAGGGCATGGGAGCAGCCTTGGTGATCGAGACCAGCCAAAAAGACAAGGCCAACGCGGCCCTGACTCAGTTGGATCGGCTGGCCCAAGAATCGGGAGTAGGGGTAACGGAGGCGGGTGGACAGGTGACGTGGGCGGATCCCTTGTTCAACCGACCGCTTCTGGTGCGGGCTTGGGAAGGCAACTACCTGATCGTTACCACCAGCACGGCAGCACTGCAAACGCTTGCCCAACGCCAGGGCAATTTGCTCCCTCGAACTGAGCCGCTGAAGACCCTCTACGATCAGTTGCCCAAGCCCAACTACGGCTACTTTTTGCTGAATTGGCAAGGGATCCGCACAGTGCTGGAGGCTACGCTGCCGGGCGGTTTGGCAAGCTTAGAGCCGGAGGCCCGCGAGCTGCTGACCCGCGTCGATGGGCTGGGCATTACCAGCTACCCTGCCGGGGATCACGCCTTTGGGGTGGAGCTGCTGGTTACTGTGCCACCAAAGCCCCAGCGATAAAACCGTGTCTCACGTTCTTCAGTCTTCCTAGGGGTTGGGGGTGAGGGCTATAGCCGAATTAGGCCATAGGTAAGGGCATAGCGAACCAGCTCGGTGCGGCTGCTGGTGCCCGTCTTGTTCAGCAGGCGGGTGACGTATTTTTCCACGTTGCGCACGCTGGTTTGCAGCTGCTTGGCAATCTCCTTGTTCATCAGCCCTTCTGCCACTTTTTCCAATACCTGTCGCTCGCGCGGCGTGAACTCTACCTTAATGGGTGGGGGCAAGGGAGTTGGGGCGGGGGGCTGAGAGGGACCGGTTGGGGGAAGAGTTCGCTCTGCCAGAAGCGCCCGAATGGAGGCCAGCTCGCGGGCGACCACTTCAGAAGGACTGGCTGCTCGGGATCGCTCAATGAGATTGGAGACGATGGCCACCAGCTCCTCCGGATCGAAGGGCTTGGGCAAATAGGCATCGACACCGGCCCGGTAACCCTGGATGCGGTCGGCGGTCATCCCCTTGGCGGTGAGGAACACCACCGGCAGATGGCTGTAGGGCTCGAGTTTTCGCAGTTGGGCCAAAAATTGATAGCCATCCATGCCCGGCATCATGATGTCGGAGATGATCAACTGAGGCTGGGCCGTGCTGAGCAGTTGCAGAGCCTGCTGGGCGTTGGCCGCCGGGATCACCTCAAAGCCGCTGTCCTCGAGGTAGGCTTGCACCGCTTCCCGTAAGCCGGGTTCATCATCTACTAGCAGAATGCGGGCTGCTGGACTGGCAGCAGGGGGTTCGGGTTTGGCTGGGGGAGAAGAGGCCATCTGCAGCTCCTGGGTAGCGTTCAAGCGTTTGGCGGCACCTGCCATCCCATATCTCTACAATCTTCCTACTAACCTGTGGGCAATCTCAGGCGAAAACAGGAGCCTTGGGGGGAGCTTTCCACCTGGAGATCTCCGCCCATCCGGGTGGCCAGGTCGCGGCTAATGGCCAACCCCAGCCCCTGCCCTGGCTTAGAAAGATCTGCCCGAAAAAAGGGATCGAAGATCCGCTCCAGGTTCTCAGGGTGGATGCCGGGGCCATTGTCACAGACGGCAACGAACACTTCCCGTTGCGAAGCAGTTGAGGGATCTTCACCCAACTCCACCCTCAGCCGGATCTCACCTGGGGGCGGGGTGTACTTGCAAGCGTTGTCGATCAAGTTATCAAGCACCTGGCGCAGGGCGCGCGGATCGGCTTGTACAGGGGGTAGGGAAGGGGGCAGGACGGCTTGAAAGTGGTGTCCCTGGGTTTCGGCCAAGGCTTGATAGATGGGAATCCACTCCCGCAGCAGGTCGGCCAAGGAGAGGGGCTGAAGCTGGAGGGGGGCCGGGATCCCGTCCAAACGCTCGAACTCCGCCAGCAGCTCCTGCAAATGCTTGCACTCCTGTTCAATGCTCAGGCCAATCCAGTGGTTGCGATCCTCGGGGGGCAAGCGTTTTTGTAATAACTTGGCCAGCGTGCTCAGGGCGGTGAGAGGATTGCGCATTTCGTGAAGCAAAGTGGAAAGCTGCTGGGCAGAAAGAGTGACCCCCTTGACCTTGGGTTCTCCGGCTCCGCAGACGGGTTCAGGCTCTGGATGGTGTTCAGCAACTTTTCTGGCTCTCGGCATGGATCCAATCTCTAGACTCTCCCGGCGCTGGCAGATCGATCCTAGCCCCATCTTCCCTGGGTTCCGCCACATCAGCGTTGAGACGGTATCGGGATCCCAACCGGGTGGCTTATAGCTGGCGGGGCAGGTAGATGTTGAGAATTTCCCCCCGACGGGCGCGATGGCGCACGGTGAGGTAGCCCCCCAAGGCGCGGAACAGAGTTTGGGTGACGGGAAGGCTGAGGCTCACTGCACCTGTGTCCGGCTGCACGACCAACAACTGCCCAATGGCCTGAGGGGATTTGGGCTCTGAGGCAGCAGCGACGTTGTTGTCCTCAGGGGTGTTGACCTGAAACTGGAGTTTGACCAGCTCCCCTGCGCTGACCAACTGGGCGCGAATGTGGCTGCCAGCCGGCGTGCTGCGGGCAATGCGGTCGACCATGCCAAACAGCACCGCTTCCAGCGCCTTGGGATCGCTGACCACATCCGGCAGCTCATCGGGAATCTCCAACTCCAGTTGGGATCCCCGCCGTTCCACCTGCTCCTGCCAGCGAGGCAGGTTTTGCCGCACCAAGTCCACCAGCGCAATGGGCTCTAGCTGAAGCCGACGCCCCTCCCCTGGGGTGGCAGTGGGCATCACCGTTTCTGTAGCCTGGAAAAACAGCCCGAAGCGGTTGATTTGCTCGGTACATTCGCGGTCAATTTTCTCCACGTATTCCCGTACCCGCGACGGCAGATCGTGCCGCTTCAGGATGAGACTAACCAAGGTGCGGATGGTGCTGAGGGGCGTCTGGATCTCGTGGATGAGAGCCCGCAACAGTTCTGCCTCCGAAAGGCTGTTCTGTTGGCCTTGACCGGCAGGCTGGCCATGGGAAGGAGGAGACCGCCGCTTCTGCCAATCTTCTGGCCGGGTTGTGGGCGCAGGGGAGTTCTCGGCTCTGGCGGGGGGTAAGCGAGCGGGCGGGGATCCCGACTCGGCCAGGTTTCCCAGCAGAAGAAGGCTGCTGAAGCGGGCCAGCACCCGCACATGAGGCTCCATGAGGGGATGGTGCTTGATCAGCTCCTGCCAGAAGGGCAAGCGATCCGGCCTACCCTGTTGAACCCGCTGCTCTAGGATCTGCCAAGCCCGATGCACCACTTCCGGCTCAAAAGACACCATCATCCCCCTCTGCCGCGTGTGGGGGTGATGCCCTTGGGCGGCCACCGCCGAAAAAACAGGGGTGAGCACCAGCAAAAAAGGCTCCTCCACCAGGGGATCCTGCGGCAGGAGAGGGATCACCGTCTGGCCAGGGGTCAGAATCGACTCAGGGGACAAGTCGGGGGTAAACAGCCAGGGATCTTCACGGGCCAGCTCCCGCAGCTTCAGGTTCGGTTCTGGAGCGTCAATGGGCGACGGCAGTTGAGGCAGCGGATCCCGAACCACCCAGGGGGGCCACCAAGACACCGGCCCACCGATCACCACCCCAAACTGTCCAACTTCTTGCCATAGCTGGAGCAGGGCTGCCACCGTCTGCTGCCAGGAGCGCTCTCCTGCCCCCGGCAACCATTCCGGCAAGGGCAGATCGGCCCACAAAGCTTCCATCAAGGACAGAAATCGGCGGCTGTTCACGGATCTCTTTGACCCATCCTTCCCTTGTAGGGTAGCGGTTGTGGCCCCTCT
The DNA here is from genome assembly GCF_047461935.1 of Synechococcus sp. R55.4. Taxonomy (NCBI): domain Bacteria; kingdom Bacillati; phylum Cyanobacteriota; class Cyanophyceae; order Synechococcales; family Synechococcaceae; genus Synechococcus; species Synechococcus sp. R55.4. The sequence continues at coordinate 62,702 of NZ_JANSIF010000001.1, forward strand.
GGGGCAGGGGAAAACCTCACCTTTTCCGGGGCGGATCCCCGTCTCACTCAGGGACAAGAATCCTCGTCCTCATACGGTAGCGAGTCTGTCCAATCAGCCTACCCGTCCATCCGGCAGAGTTGCCCCGCGCAAATTGGCCCCGCTGAGGTTGGCTGTGCTCAGATCGGCTCGGGTTAGGATTGCCTCGCCGAGATCGGCATTTTCCAGGTTGGTGCGGCCCAAATAGGCATCCACCAGGTTGGCACACCGCAAATCGGCCCCGGCCAGATTGGCCCGACTGAGATCCGTCCGCGCCAGTTTGGCCGAGCACAAAGAACTCGCGGAAAGATCGGCCCCGGCCAGATCCGCCTCGCTTAAGTTGGCCTCTGTCAAATTCACCTGGCGAAGTATCGCCTCCTTCAAGTTGGCCCGCGCCATCTGCGCCCCTTGCAGGTCTGCCCCCAAAAAAGAAACCCCCCTCAGGTCGGTCTCGCTCAGGATGGCCCCTTGCAAACGGGCTTGCTGCAGATTGGCCCCTTGCAAGTTGGCTTTGATCAGACTGGCCTCTTTCAGGTTGGCCCCGCTCAGGTCGGCCCGCGTCAAATCCGCTCCCGACAGGTTGGCTCCGCTGAGATCGGCGCGGCTGAGGTTGGCGTTGCGCAGTACCGCTCCCCGGCGGCTATCGAAACGGAGATTGGCCCCCCGCAGGCAAGCCCCTCCCAAGTTGGCACTGGTGAGGTTGGCCCAGCGCAGATCCGCATCCAGCAGGTTGGCATCGATCAACAGGGCCAGCGTTAGGTTGGCCCCATGCAAATCTGCCCCTTGTAGGGTGGTGCCGTGCAACTGGGCATCTCTGAGATCCGCCTCGCTCAAGTCCGCCTGGCTGAGGTTGGCCCCACCAAGGTTAGCCCCGACGAGGTTGGCCTTCTGCAGCTTGGCCCGCCCCAAGAAGGCGAAGATCAAATTGGCACTGTGCAGGTTTGCTTGGGAGAGATCCACCCCGATCAAATCGGCCCGGCTCAGGTCAAGGGCGGCCAGGTTCTCGCCGGCAAAGTTGATCCGTCCTGCCCGGTAAAGCCGAAGCAGATCCTTGGCATCCATAGAAGAGAGGGGAGAGCTCAGAGAAGTGAGAGAGGAGCTGCACTGGTGGTTATTCTAGATAAGGATCCGGGCGTTTCCCCAGCACTCTGCGCAGCTGATCGCCAGTGTTGAACGGGATCCCCGAACAGCGGGTTTGAGCTTCAAACCAGCCCGAACAGACGGCGCTCTGCCTCCTCCATGCGATCCAAGAAAGCAGCAAATTTGGTGGAGATCTCCCCCACTTCCTGCAAAAAGGCGCGTAGTGTTTGGTACTTGAGAACCAAGGCTTCCTCTAGGGTGCAGGTTTGGAACTGCTCATCCAACGCCTTGCCCAACTCGCTCAGGGCCTGTTCGATAGCAGCTTTGACAGAGCCGACGCTGCGCCGCACCAGACGCATCACCTCCTGCTCCAACTGCGGCTTTTGCTGGGCCAGCTCGCTGCTGGCCAACACCTGTCTTAGGGAAGCATAGGGATCCGCCAGCTCAGCGGGCATTTCGGTAACCGCCTCCGGCAAAGCGTATTCCCCACTGCTGACGTGAGGGGGCTGCACCAAGCGCCACTCCGATTGTTCTAGCTTTTTCAAGATCCCCATGAACATCGCAGCGGATCCCTCGACATCCCTCAAGAAGCCGCGCAGCACCTGGTGTTTGAGGGTCAGATATTGGACGGGATCCTCATCCTGCAGACCTTCGTCCAGGGCGTTGCCCAACTCGCTTAGGGTGTTCTCGATGGCAACCATCAAGGATCCGGCGCTGTGATGGAGCAGTTGGCGGCAGGACTCTGGGATCTCCTGTCGCAGGTCAGAAGAGGGGCCGGGTGGTGTTGTCCAGGTTGCAAAAGCCAGAGGATCTGCAGGTTCTTCCTCATCTTCTGGGATCCCAGCGTCAATCCAAGTCATGGGGCTGGCCAGGGACTCTGCCTCGCCCGCGCGAGCGGCATCTTCGGTATTCAGCCAATCCAGATTGGCGGAGAGAGGCTCAGCAGCCAATCCTCCGCCGGGGAGGGTCGCTGGGGGCACGTCAACGTAAAGAGGCTTCAGCATCTGCAGCACAGCATTGGCGGCTTGGCCATCCTGATCCGGCTCCTGCAACTGCTGCACCGCCTCCTTCAGCCGGGCTTCCAGTTCTTGGGGGGAGGCGCAGGCATCGTAGAGGGCTCTGAGCAGCTCGTCCAGGCTGTAGCGCCGCAGGGCCGCCAACCCCTGCAGAGTAGGCTCTACTTTGTGGTACAAAGCCGTGAACAGAACCAGCTTGGCCCGCAAAGGGCTGGTTTGCCGCATCACCCCTGCCCGCAGCTCGAAGGGATCGTAGTCTTGCTTTTGCAGTCGTGGGCTTCCATACTCCAAGGACAAGATAGGCGAGGGTGCGGCCCAAGCTGATGGCTCCTTGGGCGAGGGCATGAGTGGGCTAGAGGGATCCGCTTGGGGCTGTTGATACAGGGGCTGTAGCTTGCTTAGCAGCATCTTGGCGATGCGAGCATACTCGGCTTTTTTGTTGATGCGGCTGATGGCCTCTCGAAAGCGCTGGCCCAAAGCATCAAGGGTAGCGTGCTGGCGGCAGAGCTGCTCCAGCAGAGCTTTCAGGTCTATTTGGTTCAACTTGCTGACATCGCTTTCCCAAGTGCTGGTGCAGGCAAAGTAAACCAGCTTTTTCACTCGGTCTGCGTACCCGCCCTGCTGCACTTCTTGCACAACAAGGCCAAAGGGATCCGAGACAACCATAGGGAGCTGCTAAGCAGGAGTAGGTGGATCTAAGCTTACGAGGATCTTTGCGGTTTTTGAACAAGGACGGGTACCTTGCTGGGCAGAATAGCATATCCTTCCCAGGCAGAACCCACCTGATGTTTGCCCAGGGATCCCCCAGCCATCAAGTGGGATTTAGCGGCCTATTTTTTGCAGGGCTTTTTCCACCTGTACTACATGGCGGTTCAGTCCCAAGTTTTCCGCCGGGATCCCCAGGGCCAGGCCCACCAATTGTGGCAAATGCAGGATCGGGATCCCCAGCTTGCGCCCGATCACCTCTTCCACCTCCGGCTGCCGAGAGTCCAAGTTGAGGTGACACAGGGGACAGGGGGTGACCAAACAATCCGCTCCCGCCTCTATGGCCTCCAGAAGATGCCGGCCTGCCATCGAGAAAGACTGCTGCGGGGCATAGCTGGAAATGGGCCAGCCGCAACACTGGGTGCGCCCGCGATACCAAACAGGGGTGGCCCCCAAACGCTCGAAGAGATCCTCCATCAAACGGGGATCCCGTGCCACATCGAAGCGGGAGATGTCGTAGGCCCGCAACAGATAACACCCGTAGAAGGCAGCGCAGCGCAGCCCCAAGAGGGGCCGCTTGACCTGTTGGGCCAATCGCTCCAGGCCGTAGTCATGAACCAGCACCCACAGCAAATGGCGCACATCGCCTGTGCCCTGGTAACGGCTCTCACAGCCCCCTTTCTGGCACAGGGCTTGCACCTGGTGAAAGTACTCTGGATTCGCGGTTTTCGCAGCTTTTAACTTTTCATTCACGCGGCCCAACACCCCCTGACAGGTGCTGCAGTGGGTGAGCATCGGCAACCCCAGCGCCTCGGCCAAAGCCAGGTTGCGGGCATTTACCGTATCTTCCAGCAGCTCCGATTCTTCTTTGAAGGTGCCAGAACCACAGCAAGAAGCAGCCTCCAGCTCCACCAGTTCAATGCCCAGATGCCGCGCAATCTGGTCGGTGGAGTCGTACAGCTCACGACAGGCCCCTTGGGCCACACAGCCGGGGTAGTAGGCGTAGCGCAAAGGTGAAGGAACAACAGCGCCGACATTCTCCCTGCCCTAAATGGCAAGGATTCTTTCCCAGGTTGCAGGATGACTCCTACTTCCTGGGCTACACCACCTTTGCAAGTGGTGAGGGATGCTATGACCCCAACTACTGGGATGAACTCCCAGATACTTTCCCTGTTGACACTGCGCCATATTCAAGTTGGCGGAGTTCATTCAACACCATAGCACAAAGCCGACCTGGTTGCGTCAGCGGGCCGTAGGCCTTAGGGCGGGGCTGGCAACCCAGTTTTCTTGGTCAGCAGTGCAGTTTTTGACAGGGTGCCGTAGGCATAACGCTTTAGACAGCAGGGCTAGGCGCTGGCCGCCTTCTTCGGAGTGGGCTGGAGCTTCACCCCGTTGGGAATGCAGATTAAGTTTTGATCCAGCACCTGCACAAACCCTTTCGAGCGCAGGGATCCCAGAAGGCGAGTCACCGTCACACGAGTGGCCCCAATGGCATCCCCAATCTGGGCGTGGGTAAGGGGCCAGGGAAGATACATCCCCTGTTCACAGGGCTGCCCATACTCCTCGATCAACAGGCTCAAAAAGCCCTTGAGGCGGTCGATGGCGCGCCGTTGGCCCAAGTTTCCCAACCACAGCAGCTTCCGTTGCAGTTGCTGGCGAAAGTTTTCCTGGACTTTCTGGTGCAAGTAGGGCCACTGCTCCAGGTCTTGCCAGTAGAACCACATCACCGTGGTGCGGTCGGCGTGGGTGCAGGCTTTTAACTCAAAGCGCTCTGGGTTGCTCAGCTCAAAGGGAAACCCAGCCGTGATAAACCCAACAAAGACCTCCCGCCGCTCTGGAGTTTGGCTGACCAAGCGCACCACCCCCTCTTGGGTGATGTACACCAATCCCGGACGGGTGGGGATGCGCACGTCTTTGGGAAAGGTGCGACAGCGGTAGTGCTCCTCGGCCCACTGGCAAAGCTCACGCCATTCCTGAGCCTCTGTTGCCGATGTGATGGAAACAAGTGACATGAGATCAACTTCCTGTCGCTCGAGCGACCTGATGGGTTTTACAGACTCCCCAGCTTTGCCCCGCTGTTCGCTTTAGCGGGAAGGAGTCTCAAGGGGATATGGATGAGGAAACAGCAAGATGCAAACAAGAAGGCACAACAAAGAGGAAGGAAACCGCAGGGTTTACTTTACCTTAGCTTCATAATGGCACTTGACCTCATGGGGTGACATTGTGTTCCTACTGATATTGTTCGAAAGGCTACGTCCAATAATAACCTCAAGAGGCCGTGAATTTTCAGATTTCGTCGCTGAACTTGGCTACCTGAGGGATCAGAGCGGATCGTTGGGTCAGACTGGTGTATGTCTAAGGGCGGGTGTGGGGTGGCTGCGATGAACATTCTCATCAGCAACGATGATGGCATCCAGGCGGCGGGGGTACGTTGTCTGGCCGCTGCTCTGGCTCGGCTGGGCGCACATCAGATCACGGTGGTCTGTCCGGATCGGGAGCGCTCGGCCACCGGCCATGCCTTGACGTTGCACAAGCCGCTGCGGGTGGATCCGGTGCGGGAAGGATTTCCCCCAGGAGTGCAGGCCTGGGCCTGTTCGGGCACACCTTCCGACTGTGTCAAGTTAGGTCTGGACGGGCTATTGGATCATCCTCCCGATTGGGTGATTTCCGGCATCAATCAGGGAGCCAATCTGGGCACCGACGTGCTCTACTCCGGCACCGTATCGGCAGCGATGGAAGGGCTGCTGGAAGGGATCCCCAGTTTGGCGGTGAGCCTGGCCAGCTTTACCCATCAGGATTTTCAGCCGGCAGCGCAAGTGGTGCTGACGTTGCTGGAGAAACTGAGCTTGAAGCCCTTGGGGGAGCCCATGCTGTTGAATGTGAATGTGCCGCCATTGTCGGCTGCCGAGATGCGCGGCATGGTTCTAGCTCCTCTGGGCTGGCGCAAATACACCGATATCTACGAGAAGCGGGTGGATCCGCGCGGCAAGGCCTACTACTGGCTGGCAGGAGAGGTGGTGGAAGAGGGGGTGGATCCCCGCTCGGATGTGCGGGCCGTTGCGGAAGGCTATGTATCGATTACGCCCCTGCAGCCGGATCTGACGGCCTACGCGGCCTTTGATAGCTTACAGCGCTGGGGGCTCTCAGCTTTTGGCTCATGAATTTTAAGCCGGTGAGCTGGGGTCAGCGCCGAACAATGTCATCCCCTCCAAATTTTGGGTCGAACTCGGCGGGAAAGCGGGTGTTGGCACTGTAGATTGCCCCTTCCAGAAAAGCGCTCTTTAGGTTGTCCATCGACAGATTGGCCCCTCGCAAATCCGCCCCCGTTAGATCCGCCCCACTTAGGTCGGCGCCACGCAAATTGGCCCCACTCAGGTTGGCCTCGCCCATCATAGAGGAGACTGCGTAGAAACTCCCGTCAGCGCCAGCAATCGTTTCGCCACCCCTTCGGCAACCGGCATGACCGACAGTCGCGTGCCCCGTCGTACTACTTCCAGCTCCTCTGGGGTGAAGGTGTCTCGCAATTCAGCCAAAGGGATCAATCGCCCAAAGGCTGAGACAAACCGCACTCGCACCGTATGCCAGCGGGGATCCTCGCGGGTAGATTTGGGATCATAGTAGGGGCTGGCAGGGTCGAATTGGCTGGGATCCACCACGTGGGTTTCCAGGATCTCCATCAAACCGGCAATTCCGGGTGGCTCGGCATTGGAATGGTAGAAAAAGGCGCGATCCCCAGGCTGCATTGCCTTCAGATAGTTGCGGGCTTGGTAGTTGCGCACGCCATCCCAAAGGGTTTGGCCTTCCCGCTGCAGATCCCAGATGCTGTAAACGCTGGGCTCAGATTTCATCAGCCAGTAGTTCATGGGGCACTAAGCTCTGGGAGCAGATAAAAGGGAGCAACGGGCAGCAAACTCGACAAAGTTTTGCAACATCTGCAAGCCAACAGGGCCCGACTTTTCGGGGTGAAATTGGGTAGCAAACAAGGTGCCGCGGGCAATAGCGGCTACACAGGTTTGGCTGCCGTGTTGGGTGGTAGCAGCCACCCAGCTTGGGTCATTGGGCACTGCGTGGTAGGAGTGGACAAAGTAAACCCAGCTTTGATCCGGGATCCCTGCCCAAAGAGGCGATTGGGGTTGGGTAAGGTGCAACTGATTCCAGCCCATGTGAGGGATGCGCAGGCCCGCCTCTGGCCGAAAGCGCTGCACCCGTCCGGGCACGATGCCCAGCCCCGGTTCCACCCCCTCTTCGCTGCTCTCAAACAAAACCTGCAAACCAATGCAAATGCCCAAGAAGGGCTGCTGCCGCTGCACCGCCTCCCGGATGGGATCCACAAAGCCTCGCTCTCGCAACTGCTGCATGGCCGGATCAAAAGCCCCATCTCCCGGCAGGATGATCCCGTCGAAACGCTCCAGCCCGACCGGCTCTGTTACCAGATGCACCTCTGCCCCGGCACGCTCCAAGCCTTTGCAAGCCGAATGCAAGTTTCCGGCATCATAGTCGATTACCGCCAGGCGCACAGCTCCCATGGGATCCCTTCTCGTGAGGAGTTTCGGAGTCTATCAGTATAGTGGTTCTATCCCGTTTGAGCTGACCCATGGCTGTGGCAACGGCTTTGCACAATCCCACTCCGACCGGTACTGCTCCGCAACCCTGTCGCGACCAGGTTGATTGGCCTGAGGCGGCTTACCTGCACATCCCTTTTTGTCGGCAACGCTGCCACTACTGTGATTTTGCCACGGGCTTGGGCACCCGAGAGTTGATAGAAACTTACGTGCAAATGCTCTGCCGAGAGATCGGCAGCTCCTACCGCTACCGCCATCTGGCCGGGGATCCCAGACCGTTGACCAGCCTTTTTTTCGGGGGTGGCACACCCTCTCTGCTGACGGTGGAGCAAGTGGGGCGGATTTTGAACGAGCTGAAAGAGAGGATCCCGTTTCATCCTGACTGTGAGATTTCCCTAGAGGCCAATCCCGGCACCCTGACCCGAGATCAGTTGGCGGGCTATCGGGCATTGGGGGTTAACCGCATCAGCTTGGGGGTACAAGCGTTTCAACCGGAGCTGCTGGCCGCTTGTGGCCGCCTGCATGGGGTAGAAGAAGTTTACGAGGCTGTATCTGATCTCAAAGCGGTGGGCCTTGATAATTTCAATCTGGATTTGATCTTTGGGCTGCCTTACCAAACCTTGGAGCATTGGCACAACTCTTTGCAAGCTCTCATTGAAATTAGCCCTCCCCACGTCTCCATCTATGATCTGACGATTGAGCCGGGAACCCGATTTGGCCGGATGTACCGACCGGGAGATGCGCCTTTGCCCACCGAGGAAACCACGGTTGAAATGTACGTGATGGCGCGCAAGCTGCTCACCCAGACCGGCTACATTCACTATGAGATTTCCAATTTTGCCCAGGCTGGGTATGCCTGCCGCCACAACCGGGTTTATTGGGAAAATCGCCCTTACTTCGGCTTTGGTATGGGATCCGTTGGCTACGAGGGTGGACGGCGCATTCAGCAACCCAAAACCCTTTACCACTACTTTGAGCAGGTGAAAGCTGGAGTCTACCCCCTCCCTCCTGAAGCATCTCCAGAGGAAGTTTGGATGGATACTTTGATGTTGGGGCTGCGTTTACAGGAAGGTCTGGATTTGGGCCATTTGCAAGAGCGTTTTGGCCGGGCAAAGGTCGAGCAAGCTTTGGAGAAGCTGGATCCCTATTTCGAGAAGGGCTGGGCCAGTTGCGAGGCGGGTCGGCTGCGGCTGATTCCGCCCGATGGCTGGCTATTTTCCAATGAGATTCTCAGAGACTTGCTGGCTTGATTCCGACGGTTACTTTCACAAGATTTCTCACCAGAGCCCCCTATCCCAATTGGCCGAAAACTCAAGCTTTGAGGAGCGTAGGCCATCACCATTTCCAGCAGCCATTAAACCCAACATTTCACAGATCCTGAGATCTCTAATCTTGCAAGAGGGGTTGAGGGGAAAGATACGGAAGCCCAGAGGATCCCTATCGATAGTTGACAAATTGCAGCGCCACCGGGTAGTCCTGCTGCCTAAGCATTTGAATGACCGCCTGTAGCTCGTCTTTATCCTTGCCGGAAACGCGCACCAGATCCCCTTGAATGGCAGGCTGCACTTTCTTAAAGTTGTCGCGGATTTGCTTGGCGATCTGTTTGGCCAGTGTGGCATCAATGCCCTTTTTCAGGTGAACCACCTGGCGCACTCGGTTGCCGCCGGCGCTCTCTGGGGGTTGGAAGTCGAAGATCTTCAGGGATAGACCCCGCTTGGCCGCTTTGGTAAGAAGCAGATCCCGAATGGAGTTGAGGGCCATGTCGTTGGCGGTGGTGATGGTCAGGGATCCCTCCTCCAGCTCAATTTCCGTCTGAGTATCCTTGAGGTCGTAGCGCTGTTTGATCTCCCGTCGGGCTTGATCTACAGCGTTCACCAGTTCCTGCCGATCGAAATCGCTGACGATGTCAAATGAGTAGGTAGAGGCCATAAACCTTATCTTCGCTATTGTTCAGTATCTTAAGCCCTCAGCCAAGCAGGGATCCCTAACTCTCGGAGAAGCTACAACAGGTAGAGGGATCCCAGTCCAGATTTACGGAGAAGCAGGATGGCCGATGTTGTTTTAATTACAGGCGCTTCTGAAGGCATCGGCAGAGCTACTGCCTTTACCTTTGCCCGTGGGGGTTACCGATTGGCGCTGGCTGCCCGCACTGCCGAAACCCTGAAGCAAACTGCCATCGACCTAGAGCAAAGCCTCAACGCCGAGGTCTTGGCCGTTCCCACCGATGTCACGCAGCCAGAACAGGTGCAAAACCTGGTGGAGAGAACTCTGGAACGCTATGGCCGCATCGATTGCCTGATCAACAACGCCGGCATCTGCATGAGTGGCCCTTTTTTGCAAACTACCCTGGAACACTGGCAGGCTTTGATGGCGGTCAACTTTTGGGGCTACCTCCACACCATTCGAGCCGTGCTCCCCGACATGTTGAAGCGCAAAAAAGGCCAGATCATCAACGTGGGATCCATTGGCGGCAAAATGCCCCTGCCCCAGATGAGCGCCTATTGTGCCAGCAAGTACGCGGTCAGTGGGCTGACAGAAGCGCTGCGTCTGGAACTGCAACCCCAAGGGATCCAGGTAATTGGCGTCCATCCGGGCATCGTCAGCAGCAATTTCCTCAAGCGAGCCATTTTTCTGGATGAGGTGGGGCCAGAGTCCTCTCCCGATGGCCACTCCCAAACCTCAGGTGGCAAAGCCCGCGAGCAAATGCAACAGGCGCTGGAGAGTTTTTGGGTCAGCCAGCCGGAAGAAGTTGCCGAAGCCATTTGGGATGCCGCTCGCCAGTCCAAGTCAGAGGTGGTGGTGGGCATGGCCCAATGGGCGGTAGGAGCTTACACCCTCTTCCCCGGATGGGTCGGCTCATTGCTCCAGAATGTTCCTCGCTAGCCCATTGGATCGGTCGAGAGTTCTGGGGCGCTGGATGAGCGATTCTGCAGACCCAGCGATAGCAGGAAGAAGGCTAAACTTCGGTATAGTTTGAGGTACGGTTAAACACTGGTATTGACAGCGGAAGTATGGTTGAATCTGTGCCTTCTCCTTCCGGTACCCACCAGCACATCTTGATCGTGGAAGACCGAGATGGCCGCCGTACCCAGGTGCTGGGATCCGCCAAATACTTCATCGGTCGGGACTTGGCGAACGACATCTGTCTCAACTCTCAGTATGCCTCCCGCTACCACGCCATGCTGCTGCGGATTCCCGCCGAGCGAGAGGGAGAATATTGCTACCGCATTTTGGATGGGGATCTGGAAGGTCGCCCCAGCACCAATGGCTTGTTGATCAACGGCCAGAAATTGACCACCCACCAGCTCAAGTCGGGGGATGTGATCACCTTTGGCCCCGATGCCAAAGCCACCTACAAAATTGTTAAGGCTCCCTAGGCCCAGATCTCTGCAGAGCGTGCAATCGCCCCCCAATCAACAGCAGCAAAGCCAGCACCAAGGCCATCTCCGACAGCAAGGTCGCTAGGGCCGCCCCCTGCCAACCCCACCTTGGGATCCAAACCGCATTCAAAAGCCCATTCAGCCCCAGAGCCATCAGTTGCAGACGGCTGCGGGGCTTTTGCAACCCTGCCCCGGTGAGCAGGTGAGATAGCAAAAGGTGGATCCCTTCCAGCAAAATGACCGGGCTGAGCCAGCGCAGGATGAGGGCCGTTTCCCGGTAAGCCGATCCCAGCACCCAGGGGATCCCGTAGGATCCCAGGGCCAGCCCCAGAGCAGCCAAACTGCCGTAGCCCACCACCCAAGGGGAAAGGTGACAGGCGTAGCGCCAGCCTTGCGGAAGGCCCTTCTGCCCTTGGCGGCACAGCTCGGCAAAATGGCTGGTGAGCAGGGCGATCATCGGCGTTTGCGAGAAGTTGATCACCCGATAGGCAGCGCTGTAAAGACCCCCCGCCGCTGCTGAGGCCAAGCGGGGCAAGAGCAGCTTATCCAAATCGGTGAAGGTTTTCACCGCGGCCAGCCCCACCGCAAAGTCCCAGCCCGCTATCAGCCGTTCCCGCAGATCTCTCCAGATCAGGGCCAAGGGGGGAGAAGGCTCGCTCCACCGCCCCATCCCCCTCGCGATCAGCAGCAGCACGACCAACACCATCAGGCCGTACAGAACAGCCCATTGCACCAGGGATCCCCAGCCTAAGGCCACCGCCAGCAATACTGCCCCCAATCGCCCCAGCGCCATGCCCGTGTCGATGAGGGCTACGCCGGCAACCTGCTCTCTCCCGATCAGGATCCCCCTGTACACCTCTGGCACCGCGATGAACAGCAGATCGCTCAAAAGCAATACCCCCACCACCGCTGCCGGCGTCCCGGCCAGCCAAACGCTCAAGAGGGGCCACAACACCAGCGCCATCCCCCCACAGCCCAATCCCGCCAGCCATAAGCTGGGGCCAATCCCCTGGGTGCAAGTCGGGGATCCCTGCCGGCTGAGGCGCTGGATCAGCAGTTCCGATTGGCCCAAATAGCCAAACGGGGCGGCCAGGTTGCTGCAGGCCAAGATGGCGGAGAAAACCCCGAAGGCTTCCGGCCCCAACAGACGGGCCAACAGGATGAAATAGGCCCCGGACAACCCCAGGCGCAGGCCATTGCCCACCATCAGCCAGGCAGCCTGGCGTAGCCGTTGTTGTTCTGCTCTATCCACGCTGCCACTCCTGGACGAGGCTTGCCAGAGCCAGGGATACTGGATGGATGCTGAGAGGGCCCGCCCAAGAGCGGGCATCTCCTCTCGATTTTGGGTGTATGGGTTGCAATTCTTCTGGCAAGTTCATGGCCAAACTCTACCCCGTCAGCAACGCCGCGCGAAGCCCCCACACCTTGGCAGGACGGGATCCGCAAGCCCTGTTCTCCCCCCATTCCAGGCCGCCTGCCCCCCGCCGGGTGCTTCCCCCACCCCCGCCGGACGGCGGTAGTCCTCGTTGGCTGGGATCCCTGCCGACCAAAACGGTGGGGCAAGGCTATCGGGCCGTTGTCTTGCTCTTGCTGGCCAGCCTGCTGCTGTTCGGAGGGCTAGGATCCCGTCTGGCCTACCTGCAGTTGGCGCGCACCCAGTATTACCGCCAGTTGGCCGATACCAACCGCATTCGCCTGCTGCCCCAGCCGCCAGAACGCGGGCGCATTGTGGATCGCAACGGTGTATTGCTGGCGGGCAGCCGATTGTCCCACTCGGTCTTCCTCTGGCCTCTGGTGCAGTCGCGGCAGCGCTGGCAGGAGATGATCCCCAAGTTGGCAGACTACTTGAACATCGCCCCTGAGGAGATCGCCCAAAAGCTAGAACAGGCTGGATATCGTTCCCCTTTTCCCGTGCGCATCCTGCGCAACGCCAGCCCCCAGGTGGTCATTCAACTGGAGGAGATGAGCCGCGAGCTGCCGGGAGTGATGGTGGAGGCGGAGACGGTGCGGTTTTATCCCCATGGCGACTTGGCTGCTCACCTGCTGGGCTACACCGGCGAGATCTCGCAGGAACAACTGCGGGCGGATCCCAGCTATCGCCTGGGGGATATCGTTGGCCTGATGGGAGTGGAGGAGTTGTTCGAGAACCATCTGCGCGGCCAATGGGGCGGGCGACAGGTGGAGGTGGACGCCATGGGAGAGGTGCTGCGGGTGCTGGGGGAACAAGCGCCCCAACCGGGCAACACCCTGCAGCTCACTTTGGATGTGCGGCTGCAGCAGGCGGCAGAGCGAGCCCTCGGCCAGCAAAAAGGAGCGGTGATCGCCATGGATCCCAGCGATGGCTCGATCCTGGCCATGGCCAGCTATCCCACCTTTGATCCCAACCTCTTTTCCAGCCGCATCACCCAAGCCCAGTGGGAGAGCCTGCAGCAGCAGGATTTTCCCTTCCTCAACCGCGGCCTGCGGCCCTATCCCCCCGCCAGCACCTACAAAATCATCACCACTGCTGCCGGGATTGAGTCGGGAGCCTTTCCCCCGAATACGGTGCTGCAGACCGGCCCCTACATCCAGGTGGGAGGGTGGCGCTTTTGGGACTGGAACCGGGCCGGCTTCGGGCGGCTGAACTACCGGCAGGCGATGGCCTACAGCAGCGACACCTTTTTCTACCAAATCGCCCTCGGTACCAAGGCTGCCCCTTTGCAAGAATGGTCGCGCCGCTTTGGGTTGGGACAACTGACCGGGATTGGCCTCAAAGGGGAAGCCGCGGGTCTGGTGCCGGATGCTGAGTGGAAGCAGCGCCACTGGCGCGAGCCCTGGTATGTGGGCGACACGGTCAACATGTCCATCGGCCAGGGATTTATTACCGCTACGCCGCTGCAAATGGCGGTGGTAACGGCGGCAGTGGCCAATGGGGGCTGGCGGGTGCGCCCCTTGCTCTCGCACCAGGTGATCCCGGAAAGCCCTGTGCCGCTGCGCCAAAAGGTAGGTCTTTCCCCTGCCACCCTGGAGATCCTGCAGCAGGGGCTGCGAGATGTCGTGGTTTACGGCACTGGCGGCAACGCCAACCTGGGGCCAGGATTTCCCCCAACGGCTGGTAAAACCGGCACCGCAGAGGATCCGCCGCGGCGATCCCACGCTTGGTATGTTGGCTATGCTCCCTACGACCGGCCCGAATTGGTGGTCGTGGTCTTTCTGGAAAACAGCGGCGGTGGGGGTGGATCACGGGCCGCTCCCATCTTTCGAGAAGTGATGCGGGCCTACTTCCGACCCGAGTCGTGAGCCCTAGCTTTCTGTCGGATCCGAGCCAACTGGGTATATGCAGTCTCTTGTCTCCCAGAAAATTGCGTTAAGATCCCCTAAAACCCCTTGCCCAGCAGGCTTCTGCCCTAACTTAGCTGTAGAATATGTCAGTGATTTGGAGCTCAACTGCCACAATCCTGCCATTCGCGCCAGTGGCGCCTTGGCGCATTGCAGGGCAAGCCCCGCTCCCACACACTGAGAACACTCTGGGCCGTGGCCGCTCTGCAACGCCTGAGCGAATCCGCGATCCAGGGAACGCTCTAACTTTATTGCCTAACTCAAAAGGAGATCAGGATGAACAAGGCAGAACTTGTTGATGCCGTCGCTCATCGCGCCAATGTAACCAAAAAAGAAGCGGAGGCTGTCATTTCCGCCGCACTGGAGATCATTGTCGAAGAGGTCGCATCCCGCGATGAAAACGGTGAACCCAAGGGGAAGGTGACCCTGGTGGGCTTCGGCTCCTTTGAGGCTCGCAAGCGCAAAGAGCGGGAAGGTCGCAACCCGAAAACCAACCAAAAAATGGTGATCCCAGAGAGCATCGTCCCCACTTTTACGGCGGGCAAGTCATTCCGCGAAGCAGTAGCAGGGGGGAAATCTTAATTTCGCCGGGTTGGGACTCGGCTGCTGGGTAGGGCGTGGAGCAGCCTCGACATGGTGGCAATTGGGCTTGGGGAGCAGCAATCGCTGGCTGCTCTCCCCAGGAGATTCTGGATTTTTCGGCCAGCTTGAATCCGCTGGGCCCACCGGAATCGGTCTTGCAAGCTCTGACTCAGGCGCTGTCTGCAGCAGACCCGGTTGTAATCAGCCGCTACCCGGATCCCGACTATCGGGACTTGCGCATCTGTTTGGCCAACCATTGGGCCGTCGATCCTGAGTGGATCTTTGTGGGCAATGGGGCAGCGGAGTTGCTCACCTGGGCAGCCCGGGATGCGCAAGGGCGGGAGGTATGGCTGCCCCAGCCTGCTTTTGGGGATTATGCGCGGGCTCTGCGGGCAGCAGGGGTAACCATCAAGCCGCTGCCTTTTTTCCCCGGCCAGGGATCCGCCGGTTTTACCCTTCTGCAGGAACCCCTTCCGGTGGCAGGCAAGGGAAACCGGGTGCTCTGGCTGAACAACCCTCATAACCCGACGGGCCAGCTCATCCCGCAGCAAGACATCCTGCCTCTCCTGCCCCAGTTCGACCGGGTGGTGGTGGACGAGGCTTTTATGGACTTTTTGCCGGGGGAGCCCACCCTGAGCTTAAACTCCAGCCCGTCGGCAATGCCCCGCAGCCAAACCTTGATCCCCCACCTGGCGGCTCATCCCAACACCATCGTCATCCGTTCCCTCACCAAGTTCTTCACACTGCCCGGCTTGCGCATTGGCTTTGCGGTGGGGCACCCGGATCACTGGCAGCGCTGGCGACAGTGGCGGGATCCCTGGAGCGTCAACGGATTGGCGGGAGTGGCAGTGGCGGCAGCTTTGGCCGATGAGGACTTCCGCCGGCGCACCTTGGCCTGGCTACCCGTGGCCCGAGAGCATTTGTTCAGGGGTTTGCAAGCACTGCCCGGCTGGGATCCCTGGCCTGGTCAAGCCAATTTTATGTTGGTGCGCTGCCCTGGCTCTGCCACGCAAATTCAGCGGGCGCTGCTGCAGCGGCACCGGATTCTGGTGCGGGATTGCCTGAGTTTTCCCGAGCTGGGAGATCGCTACCTGCGCATTGGCCTGCGCACCCTGCCGGAGCAGGAGCAGTTGTTATCCGCCTGCCGGGAGATCCTGGAGAATAGCTAGGGATTTTTCTGCGGGAGAAATTCTCATGCCCGAAGCTACCGCCTTTTGGCCGGAATGCAACGCCCCTATCGTGCGGGGGGTGGCCCATTACAGCGATCTGGAGTTGCTGCGGGCCTTTCAACGGCAGCCGGAGGTGGCCCGCTACTTCATCAGCCTGTTTTGCCGCTACTGCCAGTGGGTGGACGGGATCCTTGCCGAACATCTGCCGCCCGAGCAGTGGGCTGCCTATCGAGAGCAGGTTTGGTTGCGGCTTTACCTGCGCCTACAGCGCCTAGATGTCCACAGCCTTGTGGAAGAAGCGGCTGGCGAAGGGGATCCTGTGCTGCGACCCTGGCTGGCGGAGCAAACCCGTGAGCTGATCCAATCCTTGGATGGGATCCCCACCCGCCCTCAAGCTTCTTGCAGTCTCGACTCCACCAGAGGCGGGGCGAAGTCCTCTCTTTCACCGGCACTGGCCTGTTATTTGACTGCTGGTTTGGATACCTTGCCGGGGGATCTGCGCTTCATTCTGCTGCTGCGGGATCGCTTTGGCTGGCCACCGGTTCGCATTGCCGACCAACTCAAGGCTGACGGATACTACCTTGCTCCAGAAGACGTGGATGCCATCGTTGCCTCTGCCCGCCAGATCTTGCTTCAGAACCTGCCGGCAGATGTGCGTGCCCTCTATCTGGAGGCAAAGCCCTAGAAGACTGCCATAGCCTTATGGCATGGTGATTTATGGCAGGGAATAGAGCGCTGGCAATCCTTGTTCCTAAGGTGGTTTCTCCTGTTAAGCTGTTCCCGGCTGTAACAGTAGACTGGCATTGTTTGCTGTCAGACTTTCATTAAGTTGAGTGTGGGCTGTCTATGAGTCCTTCTCCGCTTCCCCCAGACGCAACCCAACCCTTATCTCCGGCACAGCAGTCCCATTCACATCCAGTTCCTCAACCCGCTCTTCAGGAAGCGCTGAGCCACCTGCATTTGGATGTGCTGAAAGAACTGGAGCGATTTCGCCTCTGGCAGCGTTTGCAGCGCATGGACTCTGTCCCGCCGCCGCGAGCAGGTCAGCTTAGGAATACCGGCTCTGTGCAGCGCTCCTCGCCTGTGCTCCTTCAAGAGGTGGTGGAAGACCTGGAAGAGGAAGAGATGCCACGGGGATCCTTTTCGCCCCTCTGGGTCTTGCTGCTGTGGGTGCTCTCCTGCGCGGGGATCGGCTTTGGGGTGCGCTGGCTGATTTGGCCGGAAGAACTGTCCCTGCCCCAAAGCGCTGCCCACAGGGCGGAAGAAGGGATCCCTGCCCAGGTGGATCTGGCCCAGTTGCCCTTGATCCCAGTGGAACCGGTGGAAGGGCAGGTGGGAGAGGAGTTCTATTTCGGTGGCTTGGATCCCGGTCGGTTGTCCCTGGGCTTGGCGGCCACCCCAGACTGGAAGGACTTGCAGGTGGATCCCCTTCAAGACGTTCCCAACCTGCTGGATAGCCTGCAAACTGACTTGGCCTTGGCTTCCGAGGAATCTGCTCCCCCCAGGTCACAAACGGTGGAGCAGTTGGCGGCCAGCCTGGAGCGCCCATCCCAACCTTCACCGCCTACCTCTGTGGGATCCCTGAACGTGGTGCCCCTAAGCGAAAACAACATAGACTCCCTGGGGCCGAACCGCGGCGAGGGAACCTTCTTAGTGCTCACCACCTACTCAGGGGCAGAGAGCTTGGCACGCGCTCGACAAGTCTCCCATGGGGCCTTTGTGAAAGATGTGGATGGCCAGAAGTTTGTGCAGTTGGCAGCATTTGAACAACTGGAATATGCCCGCTACCATGCGGAAACCCTGAAAAGCAAGGGCTTTAACGTCACGATTGCTGAGCAGTAGCTTTGAGGACTACAGATCCCGAATCCAAGGGATCCGAGAGAGAGGTAGCCGCCGCCAGATCCCTTCGCTTCCTTCCGGATCGAGCAAACGCCAGGCCAGTAACCCGGCTGCCGAGAAGAAAACCAGAGCCAGCAACACCGCAAGGGTATTCTGTAGGCTTTTCAAAAGAGTCCGGAGAGGGGTTCTGCTCGACCCCACCTGAGCAGCTCCAGACCGCTGCCGCGCCTGGGCGGGGGGGTTCCCGGAAGCTGGAGAGGAACTCAAGGGACGGGCAGGTGGAGCGAGGGTAGAGGATGCCAACTTGGCGGCAGGAATGGCCGGCCCCGGCAACCGGTTTAAAGCCATAACCACGGCCTGAGGGCGCTGCTGCTGACGCATCCACCGGTTCAGCTCCGCCAAGGAGATGGCACAGAGGTTGTTGAGACCCAGATCCTGAATTCGCCCCACCAAAGGCCGGTCGTTGCTGACCAAAACCACCAGCGTTCCCGGCTGCTGCTGGGCCAGGGCATAGGCGCATTCGGCAATCGCTTCTTCCAAGCGTACCCTCATGGACTGATCGCCGGCACCGGCGCCACCCACCAAGGCACGGGCTTCTGAGACGGCAAACCCCAGGCTGGGCCAGTGGCGCAAAAACTCGCGGGCTGTCGATTCTTCCTGGGGATCAATGGCCTGCCGGGTCAGGCGTTCCAACTCGGCCATCACTGCCTGTGGCAGCACACACACCCCAAACCGTGCCCACTCCTGCCATAGAGCCAGACGACCGGCCAGGATCACGGGGCTGTCGAAGACGAGGAGAGGCGGGATCTCGGCCATAGAACATGCCAGCGCTGGACTTAACCTCAATTGTGTAGCTTCCCCGAAGACTTGGGTAGCAGGGATCCCTCTGCCAGGCAGAGGCGGATGGCCAGTGGGTAGAGGCGGTGCTCCTGGGCCTGAATGCGCCGGTAAAGGGATTCCACAGTATCTTCGGGCAGAACCGGCACGGCTGCTTGGGCCACGATGGGGCCACTGTCCATTTCCAGGGTGACCCGATGAACGGTGCAGCCGGCGATTTTCACACCGCACTTCAGGGCTTGTTCAACGGCACGCAGGCCCTTGAAACTGGGCAGCAGGCTGGGATGCAGGTTCAAGACGCGATCCGGGTAGGCAGACAACAACACCTGGGTAACCAGGCGCATCCACCCGGCCATGATCACCCACTCCACGTGATGCTGCCAGAGCACCTGGACAATGGCGGCGTCCAGATCTTCGCGACGGGGGTAGTCTCGGTGGTCGAGCAAAACGCAAGGGATCCCTCGCTTTTGGGCCCGCTGCCGCACATAAGCTTTGGGATTGTTGGTGATGACCACAGCAATCTGGGCCTGCAGTTCCCCAGCCTCAATGGCTTGGGCAATAGCCTCGAAATTGCTGCCATTGCCGGAAGCCAAAATGCCAAGGATCCCCGGTTGAGAGGGCGCTGGGATCCCGTCGGGATCCGGCCAGAGTAAGCTGGGCGAGTTCATGAGCGTTTGGTGGGAAAGTCTGCAGCCCCGCTATTATGAACTATCCCACCGCAAGGGCGATCCCCAGGAGCAAGAGCAAGATGACCCCTGAGCAGGAAAGCTTGTCGATTCAAACCGCAGCCAGCCTGTCCCAAGGTTTGGAAGCTTTGAACCGAGTTGTTCAGAATCACGAGGTGTTGATTGCCGAAATTCGAGAAGGTCAAGCAATGCTGGGCCAGTATTTTCGAGAAGCCCTAGACCGCTTTGACGAGCGCACCCGCGCCATTGAGCGTAGACCCAGCCGATCCCAACAATTGAGGCCGGATCTTATGGACTCCGTCCCGCTGTCGCCGGCAACCACCTGATCTAGAGTGGGAAAGCATGGGCAGTGGGTGTGAGAGCATGGCTCCTTTGCAAGGACGACGCCGGCGGTTTTGGATTTGCAGCATGGTAGTCATCCTGTCCGGGTTTATGGGATCCCTGCTGGCGGGATCAGCGCAGAACCTGGGAGCACAAGCGCAGCAGAGCCTGACTCAAGCCCAACTGGAGCAAGCTCAATATGTGCGCAGTTGTGGCAGTTGCCATGTGGCGTTGCCCGCCCAAGTGTTGCCCACTGAAACCTGGCGACGGCTGCTGCAGGATCCCAACCACTATGGCCAGCAGATCCAGCCCCTGAGCGGTGTGGCTTTACAACTGGCCTGGGGCTATTTGCGGCCCAACTCCCGGCCCCTGCGACAGGGGGAACAGGTGCCCTATCGCTTGGCAGATTCTCGCTATTTCCGTGCCCTGCATCTGCAAGTGGAGTTTCCCACTCCTGTGCGGGTGAGCGCCTGTGTGGATTGTCACCCCAGGGCCAATGGGGGGGATTTTGCCAGCCTCTCTGCAGAATGGCAATCTTGAGGAGCGCAACTGAGGCAATGCAGGTGGATCTAGCCACCATTCTGTCAGGCTATGCCCAAGGCTACTTTCTGATGGCCGACGAAGAGACGGGATCCCTGGCCTGGTACGGCACCGACCGGCACGCGGTGATCCCCCTCGATGAGCGATTTCACTGCCCCCGTTCGTTGCGGCCCTTGGTGCGCAGCAATCGCTTTCAGGTGCGGCTGAACTGTGCTTTTGAGCAGGTGGTAGAGGGCTGTGCCGCTCGTCCCCAAACCTGGATTAGCCCCGAGCTGAAGCAGATTTACGCAGCTCTGCACCGGTCTGGCTTTGCCCACAGCTTTGAAACCTGGCAGGGAGAGACCTTGGCAGGCGGGATCCTGGGTATTGCCCTTGGAGCGGCGTTTATCGGCGAGTCGATGTTCTACCGCATCCCCAACGGCTCGAAGGTGGCCTTGGTGAAGTTGGTGGAGCACTTACGGGAGCGGGGCTTTCGCCTATTCGACGCTCAGTTGATGAACCCGCATCTGGCCCGTTTCGGCGCCTTTCTCATGGATGGACAAGAGTACCTGAAGCTATTGCAGCAGTGCCTGGGGATCCCTTGTCGGTTCGATTAGACCTGTGATGCTCAAAGCGACAGGCTTCCCAATAGCTGCTGTTAGATCATTGCAGCGGCTCTTGGTGGGAAACTTGGTGGAAAATGAGGGAGGACTCCACTCTGCTGCTGTGAGCGAATACATCCCGTGGTGGGCCAGCACATGGGATCCGCTCTGTTCCCGTCAGTGGCAGATGAGACTGGCTCGCAAACACCGTTCGTTGCCGTCTGTGCTCTTCTGCGCTCAGAACGAAGAACTATTATGCTCAGACCAAAGAACCATTAGATTAGATGGGCATTGTTATAAGGTGAGAGGAGTTCTCTACTGCTGTTGAGATTGTCATGAGCCAAAAGCTTCTGTTCGTCTGTCTGGGCAACATCTGTCGTTCTCCCACCGCTGAAGGCATCACCAATCACCTTTTGCGCAGCAGCGGCCTTTCGGAAGCGATTCTCTGCGACTCAGCAGGTACGGCAGCCTATCACATCGGCAGCCCCCCAGATCGGCGCATGCGACAAGCAGCCCAACGCTATGGCCTGGAGCTGCAGGGCAAAGCCCGCCAGATCCAACCCGCCGACCTGCGCGAGTTCGACCTGATCCTGGCCATGGATCGACAAAATTACCGCGACATTCTCAGCTTGGATCCCCAGGGAAAATATGCCGAGAAAGTGCGCCTGATGTGCAGCTATTGCCGCTCTCATTCTGACGAAGAAGTTCCGGATCCCTACTACGGGGGTGAGGCCGGATTCCATTATGTAATCGAGCTGCTCTGGGATGCCTGTAGCGGCTTGCTGGAATCCCTGGTTCCCGGGATCCAATGCCCGCCGTTGCCCCCCCGTGCTTGAGAGATTATTCGTCAGATCTGTATTCTTGATGAAACTTGACAGATAAGTCTGGACAACGGGATCCCTTTTGGCTAACTTTGTGGGCGGGATCAGAGTAGCTCCTGAACAGCTTTGGAAAGTTGGTTTTCTTGCGGTTTGGCCTTATAGCTGTATAGATTCGAGGGTTGTCTCTGACACCAAAGAGACGCTGGAGACAAGTGAGTTGACATTCGCAAATATCAAAAAAATATGTGGGAGGGTCACGATGGATGAGCTTTTACCAGGGCTGATTGCCGTTGCCCTTTACGCCTTCTTTAGCTACACCTTAATGGTGATTGGAGAGAAGCTAAACGTGCCGAATGCTTGGTTAGCTTGGATCCCGATTGCTAACATCTGGGTGATGTGTCGAGCTGCTGGTAAACCCGGCTGGTGGGTGATCCTCTTCTTCATTCCCCTAGTCAACTTGATCTTCGGTATCTGGGTGATCTTTGCCATTCCACCCCGCCTGAATAAATCCCGCTGGCTGGGTCTGCTGGTTTTCCTGCCTGTTTTGGGAGCTTTGCTCTACTCAGGCATTCTGGCCTTCACTTGAATTAGCCAGCCTTGCCTTGATACAAACTAAACAATCGAAAAAGTCTACCACTTGAGCAAGTTAAAGCTCTCCATATCGATAGTGGCGCGGTTGCGGTAGATCCCCAGCACGATGGCCAAGCCCACTGCGGCCTCGGCAGCCGCCACAGTGATGACAAACACCGAGAACACCTGGCCGCGAATCATCGCTGAATCGACAAAGTTGGAGAAAGCCATGAAGTTCAGGTTCACCGCATTGAGCATCAGCTCAATCGACATCAGGACGCGAATCGCATTGCGGCTCACAATCAATCCGTAAATACCAATGCAGAAAAGAATCGCTGCCACCACCAAGAAAAACTGCAGTTGCAACATCGCGATGAGCTCCATGTAGATACACAATGTAGATACACAATGACGGGGGCCTCGGGAAAGCTCTAGGTTTTATGGCCGAGAGCAGTCAGCTTCAACGGGTGCTCACCAGCTCTGCCGGTCGTTCTGACTCTGATTCCAGCTGGGGTCGGGCCCGCTCCAGCAAGCTCAGATCCCCTTCTCCGGCTTGGGGAATGACAAACTCTCGACGCGCCAGCACAATAGCACCGATCAGAGCCATCAACAGCAGGACAGAGGCCAGCTCGAAAGGCAACAGATACTCCCTGAAGAAATGCCCACCCATCACCAAAACACTGCTCAAAGGTTGGATCGGCTGCAGCGGCCAAGGGGTGTTCAAAGCCATCGCGGCTAGAAGGGCAAACAGACCCAAACAGACCACCGCCGTCACTCCGTTGCGCAGCCAGCCCAGCTTCAGGGGGGCAAAGGTGTAGCGCCGATTCACCAACATGATGGCAAACAGGATCAACACATTAACCGCGCCGACGTAGATCAGAACTTGGGCTGCGGCCACAAAATCGGCATTCAAGAGGAGATACAACCCGGCCATGCTCAGGAAAACGCCCCCGAGCAGAAAACCGGAATAGACAATGCTGGGGGCCCAAACCACGCCTAGCGCGAAGCCAATGGCCATCGCCGATAGCACCACAAATGTAACCAGTTGTACGCCTTCTCCGAGGGTCATGAGAGATCCGTCCTTAGCCAGTTTCTATTGCTGCTCCCTTACCACTGTACTGTCCTGGCGGATTTAAGAGAAGCCCGACTCCTTTTTCAGATCGATAGAGAAATCTCTAGAGTTGGGTCTCACCAACTGCCGCCCGCCCCGCCACCTCCGCTGCTACCGCCACCGAAGTCTGAATCTCCACCTGAATCTCCACCGAAGTCTGAATCTGTGTCTGTGTCGCTGAGCTCGGGAATGACCACCTCTCGCTCGCTGCGGTACCCGCAGATAGGACAGCTCAGGATTTCCAGCTTCAAGCCGCTAGAGGAATAGGTGGCTTCCCTGAGAACCTGTGTGGTGAGGTCGAGGGTGAGGGCTTGGCACCGAGGGCAGTAAAGGTGTCGGGAGAGCGTGCCTTCGCGCACAACTACAGCTATTCCTTGACAGGTAGGACAAAACCAGCCGTAGTAGCGAGCTCTGCCGCGGCTCCTGGCCAGGCGATGCTCTTGGGGAAGGTACTTATCCAGAAGCTGGGGCTGGATGAGTCGCATGGGTCGACCACAGGCTTGACAAACCACCGGCTGAAAAGGGATCCCACGCTTCCGGCCCAAGGTGCCGTCAGTGGCCATAGCAGCCACAACCGGCAGAGCGAACCCCAGCCAGTTGCCGCTGGACAATCCTAGGAACACGCCAAGGCAGAGGGATCCCGAATAGAGGAAGAGACGAATGGGGTCGCTCTGAACCGAAGAGAGCACAGCACCTGTTCTTGGATCTCTGCGTGTCAGGGAGAGGACTTGTCTTCCCCCTCGCTCAGCCCTTAGAGAGACGGGCATGCGAGAGCGCTGCCACCCCAGTCCCAAAATGATGATCCCCAGCAGCAGCAGGATCCCTTCCACCAGGGAAGAATCAATGCCCTGGGCCACTGCCCCAGAAGAAGTTGCAATCGTTGAGGTGGTAACTCCAGAAGCTGCCGCAGGAACATTTGCAACGGGCTGGCCCTGCAACACCGAGGTCAACTGCCGCACCCCCGCCAGAGTGCCGCCATCAAAATCCCCATTGCGAAACCGAGGCAGGATCTGCTGGTCGATAATCTGCTGGACTCGGCTGTCGGGGAGGATAGCGACCAGGCCCCTGCCCGTTTCGATTTCCACCCGCCGATCCCCTACCGAGATGAGAAACAAAACCCCGTTGTTTTGGCCTGCCTTGCCGATCCCCCAGTAGTTAAATAGCTGCGTGGTGAAGTCTTTTGGTGTTGCATATCCCTGAGTATTCGGCACGGTAACCACTGCCATCTCGGCACTGGTGCGCTGCTCAAGCTGAGTGATAAGACGGTTGAGCTCGTTTTCGGTGCTGCTGCTGAGGATGTTGGCGGTATCGGAAACCCACCCTCCATACTGACGGCGGGGGTTGGGCACTTGTTCAAGGGTAATGGCCCAAGCGGGCTGCGGCAGCAGGGATACAACTAGCAAAACTGCCGCCCAAACTTTCGGCATGGCTTACCTGGCTGAGCGCTGCCTAGGTTCTAGCACAGCTGTCTCGGCTAGACTGGCAGTCCTTTTCCCAGGGAGAGAGGGGAGTTGGGGAACGGTTGAGACAAGCCGCTTCTTGTTGCTAGTAATTGTTAACAGCAACCGGCCCTCAGTCCGGCCAAGGGAGCCAGGCTTCTTCTTGCCATTCCACTTCAAAGCACTCCCGGGCGGCCTGGAGAAAATGTTCGATCAAAGCAGGGATCCCTGGCGCCGTGGGGCAAATGTCGTAGATACCAATCACCTGCGAGCCGGGCAGATACCGTTCCCACAGCTCTAGATTGGGTTGCAATAGGAGGGATCCCTGTTGCAGGATCCCCCAAGGTTGCCACAGTTGGGCGTTGCCCATCAGCTTTTTGCCCTGCCAGCTCAAGTCAGCACGGGTACGGGAGGCAAAGCAACTGGTCTTGTTGCGGTAGCCGGGATCCCGGTGGCTTCGGCCGTGAGCAAAAGCGGGCTCATCTATGGCAATGCCCAGCTCCGCCAACCCCTGCACCCAAAAGCGGCAACAGAAGTCGTACACCCAGGCCCGCTGCAAACTGGGCAACCTGGCTTGCAAGTAAGAAAGGGGCAACACCAAGCTGTAGGTCAGCTCTGCTGCATCCTCAGCCGCCTGATGGAGCACCGCCCTTCCCCCCGTGGGTCGGCGCACAATCGGGATCCCTGGCAGGGGATCTGGCCAAACCTGGTGCCGTCCCAGCGAGAGGGTGAGCCGATCCCAGCCATAAAAGCGCAGGCAGGGGTGAGGGTCATGGCGCAGCCGCTGCAGAAGCCAGGCATCCTGCTCCATTTGCCGGGCCCCAGAGGCCACGCGGTAGGGGAGCCAGTATCCCTGGGATCCCATCCTGGCAAAGCCAGACCTTAAACTTTGGGGAACTCCGCCTGGAGGGGCTCATCATATTCATCGGCCAAGCTGGCCACAATGGTGATGGCCCGGGAAATTTCGCCCGCTGTGATTCCTTCCAAGGTGCGGTAGTGGTTCAGCACCACCTGGTTGTTCCAGATGCAAAAGCGCGCCTCTAGGGTGTCGCTCCAATTCTTCTCCAGGAGCTTCTGCATCAGCTTGGCCGGTTCTGCCACCGGCAGAGAGAGAACGGGAGACCATACCAAAAGGGTGTCTTCTGGGGATTCGCCGCTCAAATGGACGAACACTTCTGCCGTGCCGTAGGTGAACTTCCAGGTGTGTCCCTGCTCATGGTTTTCGTAGGCCGCATCCTCTTTGAGGCTGGAAACCACCGCCGAGACAACCTCAACGCAGCGAAGGGGCTCTGGAAAAACCTCTGGCGAAGGGTTAAAGGTGCTCATGAGCGGCTCACTGTAAACCATGATCTTTCCCCTATTCCCTATCCAACCACCTTAACTATACCGCCTAAGACTCCGACCTATCCGGCCATCGCCTTGGGATCCTCAACTCAGGCGAGAATGAAACCGTTGGCAATGGTTCACTTAGTGGCCGGACAGGTGAGGGCAAGCGATCCCCCCCCGCCAACTGGAGAGAGAGCCTGTTCAAAAGTCTTTCGAAGAACCTGAGGGAAGCTCTATGGAATCTCCATCTCATCTCCCCCAGAAAGCGATTGGTATTCTTGGAGCCCTGCCCGAGGAAGTGGCCATGCTCACCGCAGCAATGGAAACCTGCTCCATCCATACCCATCTGGGGCGACAGTTCCACCAGGGATCCCTGGCGGGGCAACCGGTGGTGGTGGTACAAGGTGGGGTGGGCAAGGTGCGGGCGGCAACCACGGCGGCTCTGTTGGTGGCCCATTTCCCTTTGCAGGGGATCATTTTTACCGGTGTGGCCGGGGCCTTGGCCGATCACCTGCACATGGGAGATGTGGTGCTGGCCCATGCGGCGATCGAGCACGACTTTGGCACCGGGCGTCCAGAGGGCTTTGTTTTGGGGATCGACTTTATCCCAGAGCTGCGCCACCCCTTGGCAGAAGCCGATAGCGCCCTCTACGACCTGATTGTGGCCCATCCCGAGCGGATCCCTCTCCACCCCCTACAAGGCCGGGATCCCGTCATTCATCAAGGCTTGGTGGCCACCGGCGATGTGTTTGTGGCCGACGCAGACCTACGCCGACAAATCCGAGAACGCACCGGCGCTTTGGTTGTGGAGATGGAGGGGGCAGCCGTGGTGCGAGTAGCGCAAGAAGCCGGGATCCCTTGTTTGCTGGTGCGCTCGGTTAGCGATGCAGGGGACGATACGGATTTCTTGAGCTTTTTTCAAACAGCGGCGCTCAACTCGGCCGCAGTCGTCCGCACCATCCTGCAAAGTCTGCCCCCGTCCTTGCCTTAGCCCGACTGTGGGGATCCGGGGATCCCCTTTCCCAAGGAAGAGTTGGGCTGGATCGCGTTGGCGTCAGTTGTTCATCTCCCGCTCCAGTTTGGCCATCGAGATCTGGCTTTCTAGGCGGGAAATGCCTTCGCGAAGGGTTGCCACCTGTGCTTCAACTTCATCCAAAGATTTGCGAACCGCTTCTGCTGCGCTCATGTGCTGGTTGCGCCGGACCAAAGCCTCGCGGGCAAGGTCATCCTGGTTCTGTTGGCTGGCTTTCTCAGCTCTGACAAACCAATCTTCGGCCTTTTGCAAAATTTCGTCGTACCGCCGTTCCAGTTGCTTGCGACTGGCCAGGGTTGTGGTCAGGCTGCGCTGCAATTGTTTCAGATCCCGCTCCATCTGCCGGATGCTCACCCTTTGTCGGCTGGGCTTTCTCCACAGCACTTTGCTCAGACCCACCACCACCACTGCGGTAGCAATCCCCACACCCGCAGCTGCCGCCGGATTTTCACGAATCAAAGAACCATCCAAAACATTGACCCCTGCAAAGGCCGAGGTTTGTGTGGCCGTCTCCCGAAACTCCCAAGGCATCACCGGATTGCGCTGCTGCCAGAAGCCCAACCGTGCCGCTTGGGCCCCCTCTTGAGCTTCTAAGTAGCGCTGCCGATTGGCCCCGTGCAAAAAGCGCTCATAAACCACCGCCTGACCCTGGCGCAACATCTCCAAATTCACCAAACCATCGGCGTTGTACACCTGGGCAATGTGAAGCCCTTCCGGTGTGACATAGAGGGTATCCACCTGCACCAGGGATCCCGTCGGGAGCAAGTTTTGCAGAGCCTCTTGGGATAGCCGCCCCCAGCGCCCTTGGGTCAGCTCCGGCGCATCCACATAGGCCAGACGGAAACGGGTTGGCCTGCCGTTCAAGTCCGCCCAGAAGGTATCCCCATCCACCACCGACCGCACCCGGGCCGTCCCGGAAGATTGTGCTGCCGCCGGAAGAACAAGCCAACTGCCCGAAAGGACAGCCACAGTCATCAGAAGGGAAGTTCTTGAGGTCATGGGGGTCACTCCTATTGTGCAGAACAAGAACAAAAGTTAAGAAATAATAAGATAGAGAAGTTTGGGGGAACAAACCGGAATCCCAGAGCGTCCTTGGGGATTGCCGTGAGGCTGGCTGCTGCTCTTCCCTGGCAAAGGCAACAGAGCCAGCTGCTCCCTACGTCGGAAAAGCGAACCTCTCCCACGAAAAGCTGCGGCTCTCGAAGAGTCGGCTCGTGGGGTCGGCTTAATTTGGGTTAGAGTTTAGCTCACCTTTTGGGGCAACGTCACAGCCCTAAGGCGCAATCTTTGTCCCCCGGATCAAATCACAGGCGCAAGCGATAGGGTTCTTCGTCGGGGAAGTCGGGCAGAGGAGGGGGCAGGATCTCGATCTCCCCCGTAGGCAGCGTTTGCAGCACGGTACCCAATTGGGCCAGTTGTTCCAAGACAAACAGGCGGGTATCCCGGTCGGTGGTGGAGTTAAACACGCTCAGCCAAACATCGAATTGGGAACGGCGGCTGAGAGGACTGCGGGCGATGTTATCCCCCAACTGGCGAAATTCATCTCCAGGCAGGCCCACCTGCTCTCGCCAGGCAGCGGCTTGGTAGTAGTCATTGCGGCCCGCTTCCGCGTCCCCCAGAAACATAAAGTTAAGTAGAGCACGATCCACGTAGAGTCGCCAGGCATCAGGGTTGTTTTGGGGGTTGAACTGCTGCAAGCCGCGATCCAAAACCTCGACGGCTTTTTCCGGCTGGCCGGCCCGATAGGCCAACACCAAACTAGAGAGCCGGTAGCCCAAGAGGAAATGGGGATCCAGCCGCAGCATGTGATCGAAGTAGTCGTAGGCCAGGCCATAGCCAGTCAGGGTGCGAGCCGGTGCATCCCCGTAGTACTGGATCAGCTCCAGCCACAGCCAGGAAGCCCCCAAGTTGCGGTAGCCCAGCCACCCCAGCGTATTGGCCAGGGCAATGTTGCGGTTTTTGCGGGCCTCGGCATTTTCCAATTCTCCCAGATTGATCCGCTCCAGCATCGGCAACTGCAGCCGCACCACCAGGATCCCACACAGAAACGCCCCCCCAACGGCGGCCAAGGTGCCTATGAGGGAGAAGCGAGAGCGGCGACGGGGCAGGGAAGCAGCAGTCATGGCAAGTTTTTTGCGGATCCCTGAGGCTGTCGCGACCAGGGCTACACTCAATCATAAATTGAACCGTTGAGCCTTTCCCCTGCCTATGGCCAGCTCTGCCCTCTCCGCTTCGGAACGAGCCTTGAGCCTTTACGAGGCTCTGCCCTACCCTAATGTGCCCCTCTCGCAGACGGCTCGCAATGCCCTGCCGGAGATGTTTAAGATGAGCTACACCACGGCTCAGTACCTGCGCACCCATACCATCGTCCCGCCAGAGGGCAAGGTGTTGTTGAATGCCGGCTGTGGCTCCGGTTGGGAAACGTTGATGATGGCTGAGGCCAATCCAGGGGCCCAGATCGTTGCCTGTGATCTGTCTCCGGCTTCGGTCAAGCTTACCGAGGAACGCCTGCGCCACCACGGCTTCGCAGATGCCGAATTTTATGTCCTCAATCTGCTGGAGCTGGATCGCCTGGGGATCCAATTCGATTTCATCAGCCTCAATGATGTTTTGTATTTGCTGGAGGATCCCACCGAGGGCCTGCGGGCGATGAAAAATGTCCTCAAGCCCGATGGCATCATCCGGGCCAATCTCCACAGCCGCTACCAACGGCAGGTGTTTTTCCGCCTGCAAGAGGGGTTGCAAAAGGTGGGGCAATTTGACGTTCCGCCAGCAGTAGGAGCCAAGAATGTGCGGGAGTTTATGGGATCCCTGCGAGAAGAAGTGGCCCAGGCGGTGCTCTGGAACCCGGCCAACTATGCCGAAGATGCGGCCATTATGAATAATTACCTACTCTCCAACGACAAGGGGTTCACGATCCCCGACCTGTTTCGCATGTTGCAGCAGGCGGGGTTGAGCTTTTTGAGCTTGGTGGATAGGCCCGACTGGTCGGTGGAGTCTTTGTTTAAAGAGGTGCCTGAGTTTGTGCGGCAGCGGTTGGCAACCCTCAGCATCATGGAGCGGCTGCATCTGTATGAACTCCTTCGCCCTGTCCATCGCCTCATCGACTTCTGGGCGGAGCATGCCGGCTCTTCGCCGGTGCTGCCTTGGAGTGACGAAGATTGGCTGTCGGGATCCGTACAATTCAATCCCCTGTTGATGGACAACCCCCGCTTTCGCCAGGAGTACAGCAAAGCCCTGCAAGAGAAGCGGCCCTACGAAATGCAGTGGACAGGAGCCACCCACGGGCGGATCAGCATCCCTGCCGAGAACGTGAGCTGGTTGGCGCCATTGCTCCAAGGGCCAACGCCGGTTCGAGAGCTGATTCAACAGGCCGTCCAGTTGGGATCCCCAGATGAAGAACGAACAACCGCTGAGGTGCTGACCTTCCTAACCAACCTAGAAGACTTTCTTTTTTTGATGCTGCAATAGGCAGCTCCCCAAGTTCTGGCTGCCCATACCTGTCTGTTGTTTGTAACCTATGAGTCAGATGTCTGCCCGGTCGGGATCTTACTGGCGCGCAACCCTGACGCGGTGGTTCCCACAGCCTCTGGATCGCTGGGTTGCCCGGATTACCCTCTGCAACCTGGCCATCGGGGTGATCCTGGTGGTGTTGGGCAACCACACAGCTCCTTACGTGCGGGATTTCAACTGGCAACAGCAACGGGTGGGGGCGCAAGAAGTGCAGATGGTGCTTACCTTTAACCGCCCGATGGATCCCGTCAGCGTTGAAGAGCATTTGGAGATCCAGCCCACTCTGCCGGGTCGAATGCGCAAACTGGGTCGCCGCTTTTTTTGGACGCTGACAGAACCGGCCCCCTACGGCCAGACCTACCGGGTGCGCCTGCAGGCAGCGGTAGATGAACGGGGCCAGCCCATGGCCCGGCCTTTCGAGGGAGAATTCCGCACGCCGGATCGGCAGTTGCTGGGGATCAGCACCGAACCTGCCCAGCGAGGGCGACTGTTTCTGTTCAATTTGGAGACGGGATCCACTACCCTGCTGACTCCGGCTGGGGTCAAGGTAACCCAAATGCAGCCCAGTGCTGATGGCCGCTTCGTGTACTATTTCGCCACGGCTACCAACCTACAGCACCAGGATCTGTACCAGCTGGATCTGGAGGATCTGTCTTCGCGGTTGCTGCTGGATCATCAGGGTTACCAAAACCTGCGCTTCCAAGTCTCGCCGACGGGGGAACTGGTGGTGGCAGAGCGGATCCCGCTGCAACGGGATCCCATGGCTGCCGTCCAGACGGAGCTGTGGATCCAGAAAACGAGCCGGGATCCCTTTGAACGTCTAGAGCTGGATACGGCGGTGGGGGGAGATTTTTTCATTAGCCCCGATGAGAGCAGCCTGCTCATCTCGCAGGGACAGGGGGTGGGGATCGTACCCTTGCATCCACGGGCGGCAGCGGAGAGCTTTCTGGCCCAGTTCGGCCAAACCTTAGCCATCCGCCCCGATGGGGCTTTCGGGGCTTTGCTGCGCTTCAATCCCGACTACACCCGCAGCCTCTCCATCGTCAGCAATACCGGCAACAGCGAGGAGATTTTGAGAACCCAGGGATCCATCCTGAAAGGGGCTTTTTCCCCTCGGGCGCCCATCTTCTACGCCTTGGTCAGTGAGGTCTCTCACGTTAGCGGTGCGGAGCATTATTCTGTCGGCGAGGTCGCGATGGACTCCCCCAGCTACACCGAGTCGCCCCGCCTGCTGGCGATAACGCTCGGCACTGAAGCAGGCAACGCCATAGAGGTGGTTCGAGCCACCTATCCCGTCGATCTGGACTTCAGCATTTCCCCGGATGGACGCATGCTGGCCTACACGCTCTTGGAACCGTTCCCAGGGATCCCGGATCCCTCGGCTCCCCTTAGCCGTAGCGGGCAAGCCATCATGGCCTCGCAAGTGTGGTTGGTGGATTTGCAGGACGGGCTGCCCATTCCTGATGGACAAAGTGGTTCGCACCGCTGGCGGGAACGCCGCCTACCGCTGGGCAGCAGCGCCCTAGCCTGGATCCCTTAGGGCGAGAAAGCCACTTGGAGAACAAACCTGCCTAGAATCAAAACAGGGTGTGCGAGGAGAGGTGATATGCGGCTCATTGACGAGCAGGGGCGGCTTTTGGGAAAGGTCAGCCTCTTGGATCTGGGAGCTCTGGCAATTGTGGTGGTGGCCATTGTCGCCGTCTTGTTCTTTCCGGGTCGGCAGGCGGGCAGTGTCGTCCAGGTGGGAGGTGGCCCCACGCTGCCGGTGGAAGTGGATATGATCGTGCGCGGGGTCAGCAGCCGCTCTATGGAACCTTTTCAGGCGGGGCAGAAGGCTGACCTGATCATCCGCAACCAGCCCTACGGCCAGGTGGAGGTGGTGCGAGTGGAAAATGTCAGCCGCACGGTGCCAGTGGTTTTCCCCGATGGGCGGGTGCAGAACTTGCCCGATCCCGAAGCCTATCGCCTCGATCTGGTGTTTACCTTGCGAGGGCGCGGCCAGCGGACGGAGAATGGCATCGTCCTGGGCAACAATCGCGTCAAAATCGGTGTTCCCCTAGAGCTAGAGACCTTTGGCTACAACTTGCGCGGCACCGTGATGGACGTGCGGCTGCCGCAATCGTAGAGGATGTCAACCCCAATGCAGCTACAGGAAATTGCCCAAAAATTGGGGTGTGCCTACGAGGGGGATCCCACCCTGGAAATTCACAGCGTGGCCAGCCTGGCGGAGGCTCGCCCAGGGGAGCTGAGCTTTCTCAGCGAGGCCCGCTACCTACCTCTCTTGGAGCAAACCCAGGCCAGCGCCGTCATCGTGGAGGAAGGGCTGGCTTTGCCCTGTTCCATTGCTTGCTTGCGGGGCAGGGATCCCCGTCTGCTCTTTGCCCAGGCCATTGAGCTGTTCTACCAACCCTACCGCCTGCCCGTTGGCATCCACCCCACCGCTGTGATCGATCCCAGCGTCGAGCTGGGGGAGGGGGTGGCCATCGGGCCGCACGCAGTGGTGATGGAGGGAGTGAAAATTGGCGACCACACCCAAATTCACCCCAATGTCACCATCTATCCCCACGTGCGGATTGGATCCCGTTGCCAGCTTTTCGCCAACTGCGTTATTCACGAGCGCACGGAGATTGGGGATGATTGCCTCATCCACAGCGGCGCTGTCATTGGCGACGACGGCTTTGGCCACATTCCTCTGGCAGATGGCTCCTGGCGGCGCATGCTGCAGGCGGGCCGAGTGGTGCTGGAAGACAACGTGGAGGTAGGCAGCAACACCACCATCGACCGGGCCGCCGTTGGCGAGACCCGTATTGGCCGCGGCACCAAGATCGACAATCTGGTGCAAATTGGCCACGGCGTGCGCACCGGATCCCACTGCCTGATCGTGGCTCAGGTGGGCATTGCCGGCAGCACCCAGTTGGGCCACCACGTCATCTTGGCCGGGCAATGTGGCTTGGCCGGGCATCTTCACATCGGCGATGGCGTGCGTGTAGCCGCCCAGACAGGTGTAACCAGCGATATCCCTGCTGGTCAAACGGTGGCCGGCTACCCCCATCAACCCATTTCCGAATGGCGCAAGAGCATGGCCGTCCAGCGGCACTTGCCTGAGCTGCAACGTACCTTGCGCAAGCTGGAAGCTCGTGTGGCCAAGCTAGAACAGAGCAGGGAATCATGAGAGACGGCAAAAGACGTGGATCCACATAAGTCTCCCGCCTTGTCCTGTCGGCCCTAGCTCTGCTCCAGCAACGACCGCAAAGTGTTCAGGTACTCGTTGATGTTGCGCCGGTTGCCGCCGAAATCATATTCCCCAACACGGCCTTCGGAAGTAATGTGTAGACGAGTATGGCCAGGATCCCCTTCTATTGGCGACAGCGAAACCGTTAGATCGTCCACGAACTTAAAAAAGTTGGTGCGGGAGATCCCCTTCACTTCCATCGCCTCAGCATCCACAGAGACCAGTTCCCCCCGCTTCCAAACTTGAAAGGCTTGCTCAGCCGCTTTTAACACCTGGCCTGGGCTAGCTGCAATCACAACTTCCTGTTGGGCGCGATTGTAGGGGGATCCACCCAGGGTGGCCGCTTGTAAGGTGGGGATCCCGCTTGCCAAGCCGAAAAGCAGCACCGCTATCACCACCAAAAGTTTCCAGAAAGACATGCGGACAAAAGGAGAAGTTTACATCTCTTATTATGCCTTTCAGTTAGTAGAACGCTCCTGTTATCACCCTGTCAGCCTGAAGCAGAGCACCTGCCGGCGGTTCTATCGATGGGTTAGCCTACAGCTAATTCACTTGCCCCGAGTGCAAAAATGCTGGCCCAAGAAAAACTCCAAGAGAAAGCCGAGGAAAAGATTACTCCCCTCACCCGCCAGCAACTGGCGGAGCTCATGCCCTCGGCCCAGGGGCTGCTCAGCGATGAACCCGAAATGGAACACTCCCTGCATGCCCTGCAGCTTTTGATTCTGGTCAGCTGCCTCGCCCGCCTCTGGCAAGACCGCAACGACTACTTCCTCGCCTGGAACCTCACCGTCTACTACAGCCGAGAGCAACTCAAAAATAAAGACTTCCGCGGGCCAGATCTGTTTTTGGTCAAAGGGGTAGAAAACCGCCCCCGCCCTTCTTGGGTGGTGTGGGAAGAAGGTGGCAAATACCCGGACTTGATCATCGAGCTGCTTTCGGAATCGACTGCCAAAGTGGATCGGGGTGAGAAGCGGGAGCTTTACGAAAGGATTTTCAGGACACCGGAGTACTTTTACTATTCTCCGGAGACGCAGGAGTTTATGGGTTTGCGACTGAGGGGGGAGAAGTACGAGGAGATTGAGCCAACGGAGCAGGGCTGGCGCTGGAGCGAGATGCTGGAGCTGTATCTGGGGATCCATAACCAACAACTGCGCTACTTTTTCCCCAATGGGGAGCTGGTGCCTACTCCTGAAGAAGCTGAGAGAATCGAGCGCCAACGTGCTGAGCAAGAGCGACAGCGAGCAGAGCGCCTGGCCCAGAAGCTGCGGGAGTTGGGGGTGGATCCCGATACCTTGTAAGGGTAAAGAGAGGAGAACTGGCAATGACTAACCCGAACCCAATTACTGAGGTGCTGGATCCGGTTTATCTACCCGAGTTGCCCCCCACCCAAGACGAGCTCCCCTACGACGACAGCGAACCTATGGAAAGCTGGCGGCACAGGTGCCAGATGGACTTGCTCATCTCCACTACCCAAACCTGGTTGCAGCAGCGCCCTGATGGCTTTGTCGGTGGCAATATGTTTCTCTACTACAGCTTGGAGCAGACCAGCGGCCGCAATTTCAAAGGGCCGGATTATTTTGTGGTGTTGGGCGTGCCTAAAGGCGAGCGCAAAAGCTGGGTGATTTGGGAGCAGGGCAAAGGGCCGGACGTGGTGATTGAGCTTCTTTCTCCCAGCACTGCCCAGGAGGATAAAACAAGCAAAAAGCAACTTTATGAGCAGATTATCCGGGTGCCGGAGTACTTTTGGTTTGACCCGTTTGATCCAGAAGACTGGGCGGGGTTTCGGCTGAGGGGCGGCCGCTATGAGCCAATTCAAGAGGATGCCGAGGGTTGCTTGCCGAGCGAGGTTTTGGGATTGTGCCTAGTGAAGTGGGAGGGCAGGTTTCGGGACATCGAGGCCACCTGGATTCGCTGGGCCACTGCTGCTGGGGAACTGGTACCCACCGAGGCCGAACTGGAGCGGCAAAGGGCTGAGCAGGCCGAACAACGGGCAGGGCGCCTGGCCCGGAAGCTACGAGAGCTAGGGGTAGATCCAGACGCCCTGTAGACAGCCAAGTAACTCAAGACAACAGATGGATCCCTAGGAGGCCAACAGCAACACAGGTAGCTTTTGAATAGCAGGCCGTAATCCCTTGGGAAAGCGCTCCCGCTTCAAGAGATAGCGATAGTTGAGTTGGGGAATAAGTCTCTCCCATTGATAGGGGTTCAAGCCAGCTACCACTGAACAGAACGGCTCTCTACTGAGCTCTAACCCCTCTTCCATGAGCCTGAGAGCTATGTTGCCTGCAGCTATCTCCAGAGTTTGATTGGCCAGTTGCGGATCCGGATCCCCTAGGAAGATCAGAGCATAGTCTTCTGGCTGAGGACTGCGCAGAATTGGCTCCAGCAAGCCCTCCAGTTCTTGGATAAGCTGCTCTGTCTCCATTTCCCAGTAGGGGAAAAGGCCCACGTTGATCTTGCTCAGGCGGATCCCTTGTGGTTTGGAGGTTTCTGTTAGGCTATCTCTCATCACTACCAGGTTTTCTGAAGGACTCAGCCAAACCCCTGTGTAATCGACGCTATGCAACCTGAAAAAGGCTCCGATTTCCTGCTCGAAGTCATGAACAGCTTTCCAACATCCCTGCCAGTGTCCGTAATCATCGATTTGGATGAATCCTTGAGAATGAACCTGATCATAGAAATGATGAAAAATATCCATCGTTGATTGATACCAGTCAGCATCTGCATGCAGCAGAGCAACCTCGCCCACTTGATCTCGATAGATAGGCAAGGTGTCAGCAAACAGCCCTGGCACGGGGACAATTAGATCCCAGACCCCTAGTTCCCTGGCAATCACCTCTAAGTTCTCCGAAATGGGTGCTGCTAAGGCACCGGATCCAAAACCCGTATCGTTGGCACCAACTCCTCGATAATCTCGATCCACCTCTGTTGGATCAGGCATACCTGAGAAGGTATCGAAAGCATATAGCTTGCGAGGTCGACGGCTGTAGTTCTTAATCACCCAGGCCAGCAAAGCTGAGCTTCCACCTCTGCAAACACCACATTCTACAAAGTTCCCAGGAATGTCTTCTTCACAAACCTGCTTAGCCAGTGAATAAAGGCTCCAAAGACGCTCAAAGCCCAGCAAGGTAAAAGATTTAACTTTCTCTAGCACCCTAGACAACTCAAGGTTACAGACCGGATAGTCCTTGAGGTGCTCTGGCAATGTCCAATTCACAGCAGGGTCTGGAATATGCTCAACGGGCTTGACATTGCCTCGCCAGGCCACTCCCATAATTTGCATGGTCTGGTAAATCATCGTGTTCCAGCCCCTGTCTCTCAAGTAATTCAAACCTTCAGCCACATCCGGCGAGGCTAGATCATGAAACAGAATCAAGGCATCCTCAGCAGCATAGCGCTCTGCCACTTGAGCATCCTGCAAGGGGGCTGGTGAGTCATGATTCCCATCGATGAAAATCAGAGACCAGCGACGATCCTCTTGCTGGGCAATTTCCTCTACCTTTTCCGGACTGTAGCCAGGGTAGAGATTGACATTAGAGCGAACTCCAGCCGAGCGAAGAGATTGATCCGCACTTCCATAAATCTGGGGATCGGCCAGAGCAGGATCTACCACATCGAGAATAACTCCTCCTGCCGCCAGGTGCGCAGTTGACCAGCCCAACCAACAGCCGATCTCCAGAGCAGATTTTCCTCGAAACTTTAGCGCAGTATTGTACAGAATGTGTGCCTCGTCCCGACTAACAAAGCCGATGGTAGGTTGACGTAGATCCGTATGCCAAAGGTGAGGAACTTCTTTCCGTAGATAAGGCCAGGGGTGAGAGCTTGGCTCGGCCGCAATCATTGAAGGAAAGCTATGGTCAAGATGTATTCTAATCTGGTTAGGCGATACGTAGTCGTATCTCTTGACCGGAGTGGAGATGATGCCTGCATACCGCAAGCTAGCTTCAATCTTAAAACCTTCAGTTGTAAGCGCAATATGAGTTGGTCTCACCTTAACGTCGGCTGTAAGATGTATGATTCCTACTGGATTGTGAGGTGGAAAAGGATCCACCCAAATCTTCCTTTGCAAATCCCATTGGGGCATCTCATAATGGGCTAGCCAGTTGCAATTTAATGGCAAAAGTTCAACTCTATCCAGACCTATATCTCTATAAATAGCCACGTTTAGAGCAAACTGGTCTGTCCACAAATCAAGGCACCTAGAAATAGCTTGACCTAATCTTTTGCCCCATATTGACCAATGAATAGACTGTCTGGCACCAGAAAACACACCAGCATTTAGCAGAGGCTCTATATCTAAACGATCAAATTCCGTGTGGTAGAAGTAAAGGTGGTAGTGCCAAGATATCCAAGTTTGCATCCAGGGTCTATTCTTATGTTTAGCTACTAACTCTGGAACTATTGAGAAGCCCTTTCTTTTTGCTCCTAAGACAAGAAGATCAATCGCAGACCGGTCTTGCACCCAAGCATCTGCATCAATCCAAATGTAAACTTCATAGCCTGGGAAATATTCAGGCAAAAAAGGTCTAGAGACCAGCGCTTTGAGGTACCTAGGTTGTTTATCGACATCAGGAACGTTGTAATTCCAATCTGGCTCTACGATATAGTCAACGTACTGACCTATCCATTGCAACTGCTCTGGCGTACACCCTACATCAAAAAATCCAATATCTACAGAGTTGCCCTGTGGCTTTTCTCGAATAGAGAGAATAGTTCCCTGAACCAATTCAAAAAACTTGCTATCGGCACTTGTAACGATGATAGTTGAGTTCATGACTTCTATCTCTCCTCTCTAAGACCTTACTTCTTGTCGAAAAGATGAAATCTGTTTATGTAGCAAAGAGCTCCCTTTTGACCGGCTATGATCTCCCCCTGCCAGAGGAGATGAGAGGGATCCAGCATCTGGTCAATCCGCTTGCGGTCTTGCTCAGAAGTAAACTCCACGTAAATCACCTTGATGTCTTTGAGCTGCTCTTGCAAGCTGGTCAACACCTCCACCTCATCTCCACCTGTAGCCACCCTGAGCACATCGATGGGCTCCAAACCCAACTCCTTGAGGGCTGCCCTGGCTTCCCGGAAAGGGAGCAGCTGCTCCACTCCCCACTCGGCCTGAGGATCCTCCGGCCAGAGGCGACGGGTTCTGCAACTATCCTGCCCCGCCAGCCCCACTGGATGCACAAAGCAGTTGCCCAGGCCAAGAGCATTCTGCTGCAGCAGGTGCAAGGCCAAGGGATCCACCTCGAAACAGTGAATAGCCGCCTCAGGGTGAAGAGTTCTGAAACAAGCGCTGGCCACACCTACCCCGGCCCTCACATCCACGACAACCTTGACATCAGGAAGAATGGAAGCCGCAGGCTGATAGATGCGGCTCAGGCTGGCTACTGTCCCTTCATACTCAAGGCCTTCGTACCCCCGCAACCAAGCTGACGGAGCAGAGCTGCCCTTTTGGATTAAGTCAATGAGAAAAGTTTCTGTTATGTTCCCCGCATTGGCAAAGAGGAGCTGGGTATCTTCTCCCGGAATGAAAGCAAAGCTGGCCCTCAAAGGCTGCCCCAGCCGCTGCAAGTCCTGAGCTGTGCACACCACAGCATCAAAGCTAGGCCAGCTGCTCGGCTCCCCCCTCACCTCATGCACCCGCTCGGACACTCCAACCTGCTGCAGCAGGGCACACGGATCCCCAAACCCCTCTTCCACGTACAGCTCCAGCCGCGGCAAGTCCAGCAAGTCCGCGGCTATCACCCCAGGACAGCCTCGGCCAACAAATACCCTCAGTCGCTCCTGCACGCGATGCAGCTCTTGAATGGGCTCGTAGATTCCTAGTCGTGTGTCTATCCAGGCAGAGCTGGCCGTGCTGACAAAGTAGCGCACATCAGAGCGGGGCGAGTAACGAAAGGGCTCTGGCAGCTCTCCCCCAAACACCCAGTCCAGCAGGTTCTGAATGCGGTGGCGGGGATGCCAGTGTTGGTCGAAAGTGTGATAAGCGCGGCGGGCAATTTGAATGGCCTCCTGGGGATGGTCTAGGTAGTAGCGGATTTTCTCCAGGAGTTGGGCTTCGGAGTTGTAGGTGTCGCAGTAGGTGCCGGGCGCCAAAAGTTCGTCCAATCCTGAGGCGAAGGAGAGCTGGTCAGTAAGCAGAAAGCCCCCCGCGGAAATCACTTCCAAGTTCCTTAAGTTCAGATCCCCATTTTGGCTGCAGTTAAAGGAAATCAGAGAATGGGCAAACCATTTGGCTGCCTCTTGGCGGTTGGCTGTTTTGATGAGGATGGGCAAATCTGCATTCTTTATGGCTTGAACCAGCCGGCAACGCCTGGGATGGCGGGATCCCTGTTGGCCGATAAAGACCACTTGATTTTCTCTATCTTCCACCCAATCGTGGGTAACAGTGCGCATGGAGATAAGAGGCAACTAGGCAAGATTCTCAGCGCCTGCTGCGGCAAACCAGTGCAAATGCTGGAAGTTATAGGCAGTAGCGACGTAATCAAAGCCTTCAGTAGCCCAGTAGGCCAAGAGATGGTTGATGGGAAACTCCCAGTGGTGGGTGTCTCCAGCTAGCAAGAGTGTGGGGCATTTAAACTTCCTTGTATTTAGGGGATTACTCTGGTCAAAGCTGGAAGTCCAAACAATAACTAGGTCAAACTCCTTATTTGTAATTTGCTCAGACTGCTGCACAAAGTCATAGAGGTCATAGTCTCCCTCTGGGCACTCCACCAATTCCTTAGAGAGATTGACAAAGTTTAGTCCAAAGCCCTTGGCTCTCCTCTTGGGGCAAAGACTGACCTGCCGATCTGAAAGCTGCGGGGGCGGGATATTCTGGCGGAGTTGGCCAATTGAGGAGAATTCGCGGAGCATTGGCCTTGATGTCTTGCATTTCTCGACTCCCCAAGTTGAGCGGCAGGTTCTTCTAGCTCCTACAGGCTACTAGGATTGGACACAACAACAAGGGATCTCTGTTGCCCTGGAAAACGATAAGCCGAGCATAGGTTATAAGCAACCCCATGGATCCCTGTCTGCAAGAGCCGAATCCAGTTTACCTGCCTGGATGGCCCCTACCCAAGACGAGCTCTCCTACGACAATGGCATACCCATGGAAAGCTGGCGGCACACGTGCCAGATGGACTTGCTCATCTCCACCACCCATGCCGAGCGAGGTTTTGAGGCTGTACCCAGCGAAGTGGGAGGGTAGGAGGCCACCTGGATTCTGTGGGCCACTGCCGCTGGGGAACTGATGCCTGCCAAGGCTGAACTGGAGCAGCAAAGGGCTGAGCGCCTGGCCTAAAAGTTGTGAGAACTGGGGGTGGATCCGGGTACATTAAGCTAGAGCAGACGTCAGGGATCCCTCCCCATGGATTGCCAAGACCTTGCTCAGGATCTTCTCCTAGAACTGGAGCAAGCTCAGAGTCTCACCCAGCTCTTAGATTGGGCTTTAGCCTGCCTTCCTAGCCAGCAAATCTTCTGCCAGATTGGCTGGGAAGAGTCCGCAGCTGTTTTGCAGGCAATGCTTCGCTATCCTGAAAAGTTAGCAGTGATTCTACGGAATCCCCTACAGAGCTCATCCGAAAAGTCAATCAGCACAGAAGATATCCAAACCCAAATTTCTCAGTTGGGATTAGAAGAACGGGTTCTACTCCTAGAAG
Organism: Synechococcus sp. R55.4; assembly: GCF_047461935.1. Classification (NCBI taxonomy): domain Bacteria; kingdom Bacillati; phylum Cyanobacteriota; class Cyanophyceae; order Synechococcales; family Synechococcaceae; genus Synechococcus; species Synechococcus sp. R55.4. The sequence goes on from NZ_JANSIF010000001.1 coordinate 104,015, forward strand.
GCCCCATTCCTGCCCTTTTGGCAGATCTCGGTCAATGTTTCCCAGAGACCCAGATTGGCGTTTGTTTCTGGACTGAACTCACGGACTACCGTACCTGTCTGCTTCAGTCTTTGCTACTGCGGGATTACTTGGCCGACTCAGCCCTATACTTGGTCAACCATTGCCGCTACGGAGCCATAGCCCAAGCCAACCTAGATTTGATGGGGATAGATCCCAGTTTTCATCTGCAGAAGGTTTTGCCCAATCTAGGCCAAGGGATCCATCTCCTCACTTGGGATCCCCAGCACAAAGGGTTAACCGAGCAGGATCTCGCTCACATCCAAGCAATTGGCCCTGGATCACTGCTGGCAGCTAACCCGGTATTCCTGACTTTTACCCAGCCGGATCCTTCAGAACCCACCCGGTTTTACCCCTGTAAATACATCAAGCTGGACAACTTCCTGCCTCAAGAGATCAACCAAGCCATTCTCCAGCATGCAATTACCCACCAGGACAAGTTTGTTCCTTCCAGAAGCTATAGTAAAAACAACACCGAGGCCGAGTCACTAAAATTTCGTCGCTCCCTGCGGCTGGACTTTGCCCACTTTCAGGAGTATGGAGCCCTGCTGCGGGAAAAAATTGCGGCTGTTGCTCCCCAGATTTTCGCTGAGCTAGGCATCGAGAACTTCGACATTCAAATCTTTGAGATGGAGATGATTGCCAGCTATGATAGTTGTTATTTCGTCCCCCACATCGATAATTCCTACCTGCAAACAGCCTTCCGTCAGGTGAGCTGCGTGTACTACTTCCACAAAGAGCCAAAGCCTTACCGAGGAGGTGAGCTGCGCATCTACGACACCCAAAGACGAAAGCCCCATCCGCCAATTCTCTATGGAGCCTACGATGAGGTGATCCCGACCAACAATAGCATCGTCTTCTTCCTCAGCAGTTGTTTGCACGAGATCCTGCCGGTATTTAGTCATAGTCAAGCCTTTGCCGATAGTCGCTTTACCGTCAATACTTGGCTAGGATCCAAGCAATTTACCTAAAAGGCTTGCAGCTCCACTATGGCCAGAGTCTGTATTGTGACCACCGTTCGGGATCCAGGCGTGTGCTTGGAGTCGTTCATTCGCTATCACCTTGCCCTTGGAATTGCCCATATTTATATCTTCTTTGACGATCCAGAGGATCCCGCTATTCAGGTGGCACTTCAGTTTTCCAATGTAACGGCTATTCCCAACGATGAAGCTTTGCAAGTCCAACAAGCACTGGGAAATGTTCTCTACCCAAAGTATGGCCCTCATGCTGGCTATGAGGTCATGGCTCGCCAGATTCTTAATGTAGAAACCGCCATACAACTCGCTCTTGAGCAAGGTATGGATTGGATTATTCATATTGATGGGGATGAGCTCTTCTATCTCGGCGAGGCGCTTACTTTAGACTGGTTTGACCAACTAGATAACGATATACTGCAAGTTCACTTCTTAAACTACGAGGCAGCTCCTGAAGCGTTTGAGATCGAAGACTACTTCCGCGAGGTCACTTTATTTAAGAAAAACCCTGCTATTTTGGATCCCGGATTCTATGCTGAGTTTCAGAGCATCTCCGGTAAGAGCCAATACTTTTTGGCTTATCAAAATGGAAAGTCAGCAGCTCGGATCCATCTCACTCTTTTGCCCAATAGCGTACACAGCTTTGATATTCCAGAAGATCATACCTTAGTAACATCATCCCCTTCTATTTTGCACTACTTAAACTGCGGATTTCAGAACTACTACAAAAAATACGCCCAACTGGGAAACTTTCCTGACTATTGGTGGCGCTCAAAATCTAATCCCATTCGAGTTCCCTTTCATCTGCTCTCAAGAGATGCCTACTGCTTAGGAAATACAAACGAGCTGGTAGACATTTATCAAAAGTTTATACTTTATGACGATTTCACAATCAACCAAAACCTCACAGAGAAGGGGATCCTCACTCGCATTCACTATCCTTCACAGTTGCTAGCGACTGTATCCACTCTGTCCAGTTGACCTATGGCTTAATCTACTCGTCCTGAGTGCAAAAATGCTGGCCCAAGAGAAAGTCCAAGAAAAGATCTCTTCCCTCACCAGCGAGCAACTAGCAGAGATCATGCTCTCTGCACAGGGGCTGCTCAGCAATGAACTCGAAGCGAGTAGCAATCCTTGCCCAAAGACTGCGAAACTGGGGGTGGATCCGGGTACATTAGAACGAGTAGTTTTGGGCACTAGGAATGAACTTCTCAACCTTGACTAGGTGAGAAGTCAAGCGGTCAGTAATGATACTTTCTACGATGGTCACACTTCCAAAAGAAATCCCTCTGCCTATGCCGGCTTTATGCGTCTCCAGGCTTCTTGATAGCTGTAGTATTTGAGAGCGTTTCTGTTGATCAGTTTAAGGTTTGGTTGATCGACCTCCATCCCTGAACTTCCCAAAGCAGTTTAAAGTTTCCCCTTAATCCGCCCACATCCTGGGTCGAGGTTGTCTGGAGAGGCAATAACTCAAGCCCGCCAACCGCTAGATCATCTTGCGTCAAAACTACAGAGCTGGGAATCTCTCCCGACATCATAGAACACTAAAAAAGCTCCCCGGTATGGGGAGCCAAATAGATGACCAAGTCATATAAAGTTAGCCAAGCAGGCCGCAGAAGCGATCTGCAACAAGGTATTGACTAGTCAGCGTCAAACACGTTGCAGGAGCGACCCACAAAGTATTGACTGTTCTGCTGAACTTCGGTGGCTTTATCCCCAAGACCAATCTCACACTTAATAGGTTTGTTGCCAAGGTTGACGTAGGCAGGCCCTTTACCAGTGTCAGCCTCCGTTGTGATCCTCACACCCTTCTGGCTTCCAGGTGCGTCCTTAAACACAGGCTCTTTGTAGATAGGGGTAATTGCAACCCACGGGTCATTCAGGAACTTGTCACCCTTTACCCCGCAGTAGTCAGGTTTAGCCCTGGCAGTGCTATTGCATTGGTTGGGGTCGATGTTTTTCCAGTCAGGGTAGACACTCGTGTCAAGGCGGTAAGCCTCGGAAGCACGGGAGACAGCCGTCAAGGCTGTTTGACCCTCAGCAGCGCGTGAACGACGGACTTGGTTCAAGAACTGCGGAATAGCGATCGCAGACAGCACGCCCACGATCACAATCACCACCAACAGCTCGATCAGAGTAAAGCCCTTGGCTTTAGAGAGGATTTGCTGAGCCAGTTTGGCCCGCAACAGAGACTGACGAGATTTTGCGCTCATGGGTACTTGATCCTTTGACAAACTGGAGAGTTAACTGTGCAGCTCACCTGCCAGTGCTAACTTACCCCGCTTGAGGGCGATTCATAACAGTCTGCCCCTGAGCACAATTGCGGATCTTTACGGGGTGGGCCTGAAAAGAGTCAGTAGTTTAGCCAAGTCGGTCTCAGCGTGGCAGATTAAGACCAGTGCTCTCCCTTCGACCCATGAACCCTGCGCTGCAAGCCCGGATCCTAAAAGCCAAGCAACTGTTTCAGCAGTCTCCCGATGCCTTTGCAGAATGGCTGGCCGCCCTGTACTCAGAGCAAGATGCAGATGCTTGGCGAGAGTTTTTGTGGGGCTTCTTTGACCTTTCCCCACCCCTGCAGTTGGATGGAGGGGCTTCCCCGTCTGACCCAGTAGCGATCACCCTTTTGGCGCTGGAGCAAGTTTTGATTTCCAACCGTCTAAGCCTCGCCTACCAATCCTACACGCCCCTGGTAAAGGCAAGGATCCTGCCCCGCGAGAAGGTCTTGGAGCTATTACTATCCCTCGCAGGCCGTCTGGAAAATAGCCGCATGCAGGATCCACAGCAGGGACTCCAGGTCTGCCTAAAGCTACGGGAGATGGCCTTCGAGCTGGAACCAAGTCGGCGGGATAATACTCAGATTTTGCTGTTCCAGGCTTTGCAAGCTCAAGACGAGCTGGCCGTAGGCTTTTACGGGCAGGCTTTGCTAGAGAGCCTGGCCAGTCTGGAAGACGACGAGACCTTGGACATCACCCAAGAGCCACTCCTGACCCAGTTGCTCACCCGACTCTGGGATGACGGCTACTTGGATTTGTTTTTTGAGCTGGCCACAGCCTTACAAGCTCATCTGCCGGGGAGTCAAAAATCAGGATTTGCTGCTTTGCTAGCCCAACTGGCTCATGCGGCAGATCCCGAGCAGGCGGGGCGCTATGAAGGTTTGTGGACGATAGAGAACCTGGTCGACGACTTCTTCCAAAAAGTAGCTTTTGCTCTTTTCGAGCACTCTACCAGCGATGGCTATTCCACCTTGGGGGAAGCTCTTCTCACAGCAGCCGAGAGCCCCCAGGTGCAAGAGAACTTTACCCTACGCCTAGCTCTTCTAGCAGAATCTTTAGGAAAGCTGATCTACGCCGCCCGATCCGAACGTGTAAACTTTGCTATCCAGAAGATCATGGATCTTCTTTCATCGACATTGATTGACTTGAATTCTCTAGAAGTAAGTGACGAAAATCTTCCTGAGAGCTTGACTGCGGCTAAGGTTGTTCTCTTCCGGGTTTGCGTTTGTTGGGGCTACCTAACTGATGATCGATCCCTAATTCGTTATTACCAGCAGCTTGCCGGTAGGATCTTTAGTGATTGTCTAAGCCTAATGGCTTCCCAGCGAGATTTTCTCTGGTCAGAGTATTGGCAGAAGAACCAGAAAGCCTATCAAAGAGCTAACCCAAGCAGTCGCAAACTGCGAGTCGGCTTTCTTGGCAAATGCTTCCAACGACACTCAGTAGGCTTTCTCAGCGAAGCCATTTTGCGAAACTTATCTCGTGAACTGTTAGATGTTGCTTACTACTGCTACCAAGGCCGAGAGAATGAAGAAGTGGCTAGCTATGACAACATGTATCAAAAGTTTCGCTCACATCAAAACCTTTACTTCCGCTTCTTTACTGAAGAAGTTAAACCTCCCCAGGTGGCTGCAAAAGCTCGTGAGGATCGCATCGATATTATGGTTTTCATGGACTCCATTACCAGTCAGGATGCCAACGTTATAGCGGCTTTGCGAACTGCCCCTATACAGATTGGTTGGCTGGGAGGAGATGCTGTTGGTCTGCCGGAGTTTGATTACTTCTTTGCCGATTCCTATATCCTTTCCGAAGACGCCCAAGCCGATTACCATGAAAAAATTATCCGCCTGCCTAGCTACTGTGCTGTTGAGTATCTGGACATTAC